>CAZXLP010000130.1:0-4506 GCA_964642085.1 uncultured Anaerolineaceae bacterium | reverse complement strand
CCATGGTCTTGGTCGCGAAGCGGTATGTCTCTTTGCCTTCCATCCGGACGAAGTGCTCGCCCCGCGCCAGGGTCTGGCCAGAGACGGGTGAACGAGACCCGCCTGAGGGCAGCCAGATCATGTAGGCGCCGTCCGGGTCGGTCGTCATCTCGAGCCCCTGCAGGCCGCCACCCTCCTGGTCGGAAGCCGACAGCACGACCGCGCCTGCGCCGTCGCCGAAGAGGATGCACGTCCCGCGATCCGAATAGTCGAGGAAGCGCGACAGCGTCTCGGCGCCGATGACCAGCGCGTTCTTGAAGGTACCGGCGCGGATGTAGGCGTCGGCCACCGAGTAGGCGTAGACGAAGCCCGAGCAGGCGGCCATGACATCCATTGCCGCCGCGGTGGTGTTTCCGATGGCTTCTTTCACCAGCGCGCCGGTCGAGGGCATCCAGTAGTCGGGCGTCAGCGTCGCGACGAGGATGACGTCGATGTCATCGGGCTCGAGTCCGGCCACGGCGATGGCGCGCTTGCCGGCGATCGCCGACAACGTCGCCGTCGTCTCGTGCGGGGCCGCAATCCGGCGCTCACGGATCCCGGTTCGCGACACGATCCATTCGTCGGACGTGTCCACGACCCGTTCGAGGTCGGCATTGGTCAGCACGCGCTCGGGCGCGTACATGCCCCAGCCGGTGATGCGCACGCTTCTTGGCATTCCGTTGCCGGGCATCGCGTTCTTCGTCATGTCGGCTCGATCTCGATCAGGGCCTGCTTTGCCTTCACCAACGCGCCCGGCTCCGCATGTATTCGGACCACGAGTCCGGCGACGTCGCTCTTGATCTCGTTGAACAGCTTCATCGCCTCGATCAGGCCGATCACCTGGCCCACGCTCACCTGGCCACCCTCATGCACGTACGGCTCCGCGCCCGGCGACGGTGATGAGTAGAAGAGCCCGGTCAGCGGCGCCGCCACGACGTGGCCCTTGAATACCGGCGCGTTCGATTGGTCCGATGGAGCTTGTGCCGATGGCCCGGGGGTCACCGACGCGCTCGACTGGCCCGGCTCGACGGCCGATCCACTCGCTCCCGATTCCGCCAGGGCGGATGGCTTGCGCAGGACCAGTCCCGTCTGGCCGGCCTCGATCTCCAGCTCGGAGAGCTCCGACTCGTTGAGCAGCTTCTCCAGCCGATCGATCAGCTCGAGCAGCTCGGGTGGGTTCCCGCGGGTCATGCGGCGTCATCCCACCGCCGAAAGATGAGCGCCGAGTTCTGGCCACCGAAGCCGAACGCGTTGACGAGCACGGCGCCGACGTCGCGGGTACGCGATTGGAGAGGCGTGCAGTCGAGCTCGCCCACCTCGGGCGCGGGGTTGACCAGGTTGAGCGTGGGCGGGACGCATCCATCATTGATCGAGTTGATCGCGGCCACCGCTGCGATGCCCCCTGCGGCGCCGAGCGTGTGCCCGATCGCGCCCTTGATCGCGGCGATGCTCACCTTGGGCGCATGGTCGCCAAAGATCGTTCGGAATCCGGCCAGCTCCGCGGGGTCGCCCTCTGGCGTCGAGGTTGCATGGGCGCTGACGTGGTCGATCTCGGTCGGGTCCATCCCGGCCTTGGCCAGGGCTCGGCGGGCGGCACGGACACCACCCTCACCGCCCGGGGCCGGCAAGGTGATGTGAACGGCGTCCGCGGTCGCTCCGTAACCAACAAGTTCGGCGAGGATGCGGGCGCCGCGGCGACGCGCGTGATCGAGCTCCTCGAGGACGAGCACCGCGGCGCCCTCCGCGATCACGAAGCCATCGCGGCCCTCGTCGAACGGCCGGCTGGCGCCCTGCGGGTCATCGTTGCGCGTTGACAGCGCGCGCATCGCCGCGAAGGCTCCGACGAGCACCTCGTAGACGGGCGCCTCCGAGCCGCCGGCGAGCATCATGTCTGCGTCGCCACGCAGGATCGTCTCGGCCGCCTCGCCGAGCGCGTGCCCGGCCGTCGCGCACGCGCTGACCGTGGCGTAGTTGGGACCCTTCGCGCCGAAGCTGATTGCCGCCTGGCCCGACGCAAGGTTGGCGATCGCCATCGGGATGAAGAAGGGCGACAGACGATCTGGCCCGCGCGTGACGTTGATGGTGATCTGCTCGATGAGCGTGCCCGATCCGCCCAGCCCCGAGCCGATGATTGCGCCAGTCCGGTCGGCCATCTCGCCCTCCAGACGCTCGGGCAGGCCAGCGTGGTCCATCGCCTCGCGCCCGGCCACCAGGGCAAGTTGCGTGTAGCGGTCGTTGCGCCGGATCTCCTTGCGATCGAGCACGTTCGAGGGATCGAAGTCGGCCACCTCGCCCGCGACCTTGCTGGTGACACGCTCGGGATCGAAGTTCTGAGTCGTGCGCACGCCGCACTCGCCCCGCACCAGGCGCGACCAGAAGGTCGGCACGTCCTTGCCGAGCGGAGTCACGGCGCCCATCCCTGTGACCACCACGCGCCGGGTCATGTGACCCGCCTCCCGGTGCGGATGGTGGCAGCGCGATATACGTCCCCCGGCAGGCCACGCATCGAGACCTCCTCGGCAGCCAGGGCTGCATCGTAGGCGGGGCGGAACAGCTCGACTGTCGGATTGGCCATGTCTACGACGTCATCTTCGTCGTCCTCATCGTCGCTGCCGGTGCCGTTGGACGGGGCTGGTTGATCGGGAATCGTCAGCAGCGCCCAGCAAGCCGCCGGATCGCCGTCGAAGGCGAGGCCGCACGATCCCGGGTTGCAGATCAGCTTCCGGCCAAGCTCGCGCACGTCGGCCACGTGGGTGTGGCCGCAGGCAATCACGCGTGCGTCGGTGCGCGTGGCCCGCTCCACCGTCACCGCTGGATCGAGATCGGTCGCCAGACCGGCCGTCTGGCTCCCCGGCGATCCGTGGCAGTTCAGGACCAACACGCCGTCGGCCCACACCCTTCGCTCGGACGGGAGACGGCGGAGCCAATCCACCTGCTCATCGGAGAGCTGGTCGTGCGCCCACTCGGCAGCAGCGCGATGACCGGCTGGGACTTCGTCGAGCCACGGGAACGCGGCTGCGTAGTCGAAATCGGCGACGGCGACGTCGGTGTTGCCCTGGATCACTACGGCGCCGTCTGTCTCCAACGCGCGCAGGCGCTCAACGGTCTCCGCAGGTCGCGGACCGAAGAAAACGAGGTCGCCCGTGACCAGCAGCTGATCAGGCTTGTGGCGCTTGATATCGGCCAGCGCCGACTCGAGCGCGACGACGTTGCCGTGGATGTCGCCGAGCACGGCGAGGCGAACGGCCATCAGGCGTGGCTCCGCATCAGCCGAGCGCCCCGGCGTTGGGGATGATGAACGAGATCGTCGCCTCGCAGCACACCTCGCCGTCAACGCTGGCCACGGCTCTTCCTCGACCGAAACGCTTGCCCAGCTTGTCCATCGTCACTTCGAGCGTCAGCCGGTCTCCGGGCTGGACCACGCGCTTGAACCGGCATTCGTCGATGCCGGCGAACAGGCCGATCCGGTCGCCGAAGCCCTCCTGCTGCGCGACGTAGACCGCCATGGTCTGAGCGAGTGCCTCGACCTGGAGGACACCGGGCATCACCGGCAGGCCCGGGAAGTGGCCCTGGAAGAACCACTCGGTGGCGGTGACTGACTTCTCGCCCCGGATGTACGAGCGCGACGGGTCGTACTCGACTATCCGGTCGACCATCATGATCGGCCAGCGGTGCGGGATCAGCTTCTGGATGTCGCGCGCCGACAGCAACACGCCATCTCGGCGCAGGACATCGGCTGTGGCGTCTGCGGCTGCATCTGCGTCAGTCAATCGAGCGTCTCCGTTCGGTCGTTGCGTGGTCAGGCGGCCCGTGCCGCGGCGAGAAATGCGCCGCTGCCCACGCGGTCGAGCAAGTTGGTCGTGAACTCTCCGTCGAGGAACGTCTTATGTGAGAGCAGTGCCCGATGGAGTGGGATGTTGGTCACGATGCCGTCCACGACGAGCTCGTCAAGCGCGACACGAGAGCGTGCGATCGCCGAGGCCCGATCGGGACCCCAGACGATGAGCTTGCCGAGCAGCGAATCGTAATACGGCGGGACCTCGTAGCCGCTGTAGAGGTGGCTGTCCATGCGCACACCCGGACCGCCCGGTGGCAGATATTTCTCGACGACTCCCGCCTGGGGCCGGAAATCATGCTCCGTGTCCTCGGCATTGATGCGGAACTCGATCGCGTGACCGCGCATCGCGACATCCTGCTGGCTGTAGCCGAGCGGCTCGCCGAATGCGATCCGAATCTGCTCGGCGACCAGGTCGATTCCGGAGAGCATCTCGGTCACCGGATGCTCCACCTGGATGCGACAGTTGATCTCGATGAAGTAGTAGTTGCCTTCGCGGTCGAGGAGGAACTCCAGGGTGCCCAGGTTCTCGTAGCCGGCGGCCACCACGGCGCGGATTGCGCTCTCAGCCAGCGCCTCGCGACGGCCTTCGTCGAGCGCCGGGCTGGGCGCCTCCTCCACGATCTTCTGGTGCCGGCGCTGGACCGAGCAGT
>CAZXLP010000129.1:0-4531 GCA_964642085.1 uncultured Anaerolineaceae bacterium | reverse complement strand
GACCTTGGCAATCCCGCCCTGCACGATCTGGACACTGCCGCCGATGCGCGAACCCTGCGCCACGACGACTTTCTTTGCCTCTTCGGCCTGGACGTTACCGATCACGCGGACGTTGTTCGCCTGCAGGACGGCGTTCGTCCCGACCTTGATCGTGCCCTTGACTGTCGTGCCGTTCAGTGTGCACGTCGCGCCTTGCGGCACGCGCAGGTTATCGACTGTCTGCGCTCCGATGGTTCCGCGACATGTCCGCTCTTCGGCGAGTGCCGCGGTAGGTGGGGAGAGCGCGAGGAGCGACCAGCCGAGCACGAAAGCGCCGGCGAGCCGTACTAAATGGTGTTGCATGGCTTTCGCCTCCGCTTCTGATCGACGTCCGTCGCTGGTGCGCGACGTCGTTGACGCTACGGAGGAGCAATGAGCTGAAGGTGAGCAGCAGGTGAGAACCCTCTCACCTCCAACCTTGGCCGGCTGATCAGGCCTGGGCCGCAGCCACCTCAGCGGCACGGTCGCGGGATTGGGTGACGCGGAAATGGACCTCGAACGACTGCTGCTCGCCCGGCGCGAGCCGAATCGGCCATTGGAACGTCAGGCAGCTGCCCTGATACATCCGCTCGAAGCCGGCCTCGGAGTTGGACACCGTCTCGACCGACGACCACGAACTCTCGGCGGCTGGCTCGGCGATCGCCGTAATGTCCACGCCCTCGTACCGATTGCCGAAGGCAAGCTCGGTACCCGTGGGAGCTGAACCGGCCGCGTCGTGCCGCGTTTCCTCATCCCCCACCCGGTAGTAGGCGGAGGGATTGCCACCGCCTCCCGACAGGTTGATGTTCATTTCGAGCTCGAGCACGCCCTCGAACCCAGCCACTGCCGCCGCCGTGACAGCGACGGAGAGATCGGCATCCGTTCGCCCGCCGTCGAGGGCAACCGTCTTTCGTAGGGTCACCGGACCATCCGTCCGCGAGGTGACCAGTTGTCGGTCGGTCGCCTGCTCGACCTTCCACGGTCCGTTGACGAAATCACCGACCTGTCGTCCATCTGCGCCCAACAAGCGGACGAGACCACTCCGCCGCTCGTGGTCGTCGTAAACCAGCGCCGCTGAGAGTCCAGTCTCCTTGGCCAGCAGCACGTCGTGGATGCTCGTCGCGGTCTTGCCCGCGGCCCTCTCGCCGCGCGCCCTGGCCGCCTCCATTTCGCGCAGCGTCTTGTGGTACGCCTCGGGTCGGCGGCGCATTACCGAGGCCAGCGCGACCCGTGATGCGCGCAGGTCCCACGACCCGATGCCGGCGCCCTCCGCCACATCGACGAGCACCGTCTGGCCCGAGGTGCCAAGCAGGACTTCGTCGAGACCGTCGAGGTCGTAGTCGGCCGCCCCAAATGTCCCGTCGTCGCCCGCAGCCAGATCCTCGGCCGCGATCAGCTCCGCGAAGGTGGCCATGCGCATGTGAACGATGTAGACGCCGCCGAAGAGGCCGTGCCAGTAGCAGTCGTTGGACTGCCCACGATAGAGGTGATCGAGCGCCCGATCACGTATCGGACCGGGACCCATGGCTTCGACCGCGGCCGATGCGCGAAGCATCTGCTTGTGCAGGTCGTTGACCTCGCGATAGCGCGCCTGGAAGTTGCGCCACAGCCCGCCGCGCAGGAACGGCACGGCCGGTGATCTTGTCTCTATCGCCTTCTCGAGCACCGCGTGGAACGTGTTCGCGTCATCGGGCGGCAGCGCCCACTGGGTCATCTCGACGTACGAGCTGGTGGGCACATAGATCCGCCCAATCGGCGGCTCACGCGACATCCACTCCGACGGCGTCACCGTGGTCAGCCAGTCCGCGTTCTCGGCGATGGCCTCGAAACAGTCGTCGATCCACCTGCCCTTGCCCCAGCAGTGCTCGTACGTGCCCGGCCACGCCCCGAACTTCTCGCCGTCATCGCCCATGATCCCCAGTCGGTCGCCGTCCTTCGTCGCCGCCGCGCGCAGGTAGCCGATCAGCTCATCGACCGGCCGGAACGGGATGAGATAACGCAACCCCTGCTCGGTCCCGAAGATCGTCAGCAGTCTGCCCTGATCGTCCGTGGTGTACGTGCCCCACATGTCCTCGTCCTTGACCGCGGCGCCACGCAGGTGGTTGTCATCGAGCACCGTGTAGCGATAGCCGGCCTCGGCCAGGTCGAAGGGGAGCGACGGCTCCCACACCCGCTCCGCCAGCCATGCGCCGCTCGGAGGGCTGCCGAAGAGCCGAGCAACGTCGTCACGCATTCGTGTCAGCTGGCCATGACGGTCGCGCTGTGGCAGGGACACGAGGATCGGCTCATAGAGCCCACCCCCGAGAATCTCGACCTGCCGGCGGTCGACCAGCGCCCGGAGTCGATAGATGGCCCCGGGCTGGTTGGCTTCCATCCACTCGAGCAATGGCCCGGTGTAGTGAAGCCCGACCTTGATGTGGGGATGGCGCTCGAGCGCACTGATCATCGGGTCGTAGGCCTGGTGGAAGACGTCCTCGAAGACCCAGCCGAAGTTGCCTACCGGCTGGTGGTTGTGTATGACGAGCGCCAGCGAGATGCGCGCCGTCATGTCACCGGCGCCCGGTTCGGAGCCGGCGCTCAGGAGCGCGAGCGGGCTGAGCTTCGACCCGCGCCAACCGGCTGCGACTGCTGCGTTTCAGCTGCGCCATCGCCAGTGTCGCCCGAAGCGCCACGGTTTCGACGAGAACGGCCGGGGCGCTCCGCGGCAGGGAGGTACAGCTGCTCCACATACTCCTGGAGCATCCGGCTCGTCGAGAACTGCCAGATCGTGCTGGCCATCGATTCCTTCATCAGCTCGACCCAGCGTTTCGAGAAGCCATTCCCCTGCCGATCGTAGTAGGTCGGGATGATCTCGGTCTCCAGCAATCGATAGAGGTCCTGGGCATCGGCCCAGTCCTGCGCCCCTTCATCGGGATTCGATTCCCGTCCGCCGATCGCCCACCCATTGCGGCCGTTGTAGCCCTCGTCCCACCAGCCGTCGAGGACAGAGCAATTGATGATCCCGTTCATGGCCGCCTTCATGCCGCTCGTGCCCGACGCTTCCAGAGGGCGGCGAGGGTTGTTCAACCACACGTCGACGCCCTGGACGAGATATCGGCCCACGCGGATGTCGTAGTCCTCGAGGACGAAGACGCGCTTGGCGAACTTCGGTGACCGGCTGCGGGTGAAGATGTCCTGGATCATCCGCTGGCCCGGTCGGTCGGCCGGATGGGCTTTGCCGGCGAACACGATCTGCACCGGGCGCTGGTCGTTGAGCAGGATGCGCGCAAGCCGCTCCTCGTCCGAGAAGAGCAGCGCCGCACGCTTGTAGGTCGCGAACCGTCGCGCGAAGCCGATCGTCAGGACGTCCGGATCGAGGGCATCGGTCAACGACTCGAGCAGGCTTGGCGCCTCCCCGTGACGGGCGAACTGCGACTGGAGCCGGCGCCGGCAGAAGAACGCCAGCTCGAGCTTCTGGCGCTTGTGGGCCTCCCAGACCTGTCCGTCGGGGATGTCCTTGATGCGCTCCCAGAACGGGTTCTCCTGGGCGTCGATGTTGTCCATCTCGCCGCCGATCTGCTCGTACAGCCGGCGAAACGGCTCGCCGACCCAACTCGGTGGGTGGACGCCGTTGGTGATCGCCAGGATCGGCTTTCCCGGCACGTCGCCCCAGGTCGAATTGGCGGTTTCGGCATGAAGGCGGCTGACCGCGTTGGCGCCATTCGTCTCGCGCAGGGAAAACGCCGTCATGTCGAACTGGCCGGGGTCGTTGTCCGTGCCACGGCCAAGGGCGATGATCCGTTCGAGGTCCAGGCCGCTTGCCTTCGCAAGGGGAGCTGCCAGGCGGCGCACCAGGTTGCCGTCGAATCGCTCGTTCCCGGCCGACACGGGTGTGTGGATCGTGAAGACCGCGTTCCGGCTAACGATCTCCAGCGCCTCGTCAATGGACTTGCCGGCGGCTGTCAGCTGGCGCGTGCGCTCGACGAGCATCAGCGCCGAGTGGCCCTCGTTCAGGTGCCACACGCGGGGCTGGATGCCCAGCGCGCCCAGGGCCCGCGCGCCGCCGACGCCGAGCACGATCTCCTGGTGGAGGCGCATCTCGCGGCCGCGGACGTAAAGGATGTGGGTGATCGGCCGATCGGCCTCGGGGTTATCGCTGATGTCGGTGTCCAGCAGCAGGAGCGGGACCCGTCCGACCTGGGCCAGCCAGACTGCGCACCAGATCTGTCGATCGGGGAGGTCGACCGCGATACGGAGCGGCCCGCCATCGGGGCCCGCGACACGGAGCAGCGGCAGCCGATAGGGGTCGTAGTCGGGGTAGGCGTGCTCCTGGTGACCGTCGGCGTCGATCGTCTGGCGGAAGTAGCCATGGCGATAGAAGAGCCCGACACCGATGAACGGGATGGCCATGTCCGACGTGGCTTTCAGATGATCGCCGGCAAGCACGCCCAGGCCGCCCGAGTAGATGCCCATCGATTCGTTCAGGCCGTACTCGGCGCAGAAATAGGCGACGGGTCCGTCCAGCGTGTCTCCG
>CAZXLP010000128.1:0-4576 GCA_964642085.1 uncultured Anaerolineaceae bacterium | reverse complement strand
AACTG
Source organism: uncultured Anaerolineaceae bacterium (assembly GCA_964642085.1). Classification (GTDB taxonomy): domain Bacteria; phylum Chloroflexota; class Limnocylindria; order Limnocylindrales; family CSP1-4; genus JALYGJ01. The sequence goes on along the minus strand of CAZXLP010000128.1, from coordinate 4,571 downwards.
CCCGCGTTCGAGCGTTTCGCGCCACCGCCGCCTGAGAACGTCGTCCTCGCTGAGCTCGCTGCGCGAACTGCGCCCGGCGACGTCGTGATCGACCTTCACGGCCGCGGCGGCTGGGTGGCACGCAACGCCATCGGCGCCCTGCGGCGCGTGTACTCGTGCGAGTCCACCGCGCTGACCCGACTGCTGGCCGAAGTCGTCCTGCGCCCGCCGGACCTGCGCCATTTCGACGCCGGTATCTCGACCCTTGCGACTCACCCGCGCGGCGATGTCGAGCTGCGCCGGGCGCTGGAGCAGCCGTTCACGTCGCGCTGCCCCACGTGCGGGCGGCCGATCATCGTCGAGGAGTTCATCTGGGAGCAGGACGCCCCGGACCCCAGGGCCCCGACCCGAAAAGTGTTCCGCTGCTCGTTCTGCAGGGAACAGGCACGCGGCGGCGAGGTGCGCGTCGAGCCGGTCGACGAACAGGACGTCGCTGCGGCTCACGAAATGGACGATGCAGTCCCGGCGTTGACCTATCTGCGGGCGCGCTTCCCGATGCCGCCCCCACCGCCCTCACCGGATGGCTATGCACGGCGCCCGCCGGAGGAGCCACCCAACCCGCTGCCTGATGAGTTGCTTGCTCTCTATACCCCGCGCACGCTGGTGGCACTCGAGGCGATCGTCACCCGGCTCGACAGCGACCTCCGCGCCGAGCCCGTCGACGCAGGCATGCGCCTCGGGCTCGCCCACGCATTGCTCCCGCTCAGCCGGCTCAATGGTTATCCCGGCCGCGTCGCTGCGCTGCGCATCCGCCACGGCCACGTTCAACAGCCAACCTCGGTCGCGTGGCGCGAGCGCAATCCGTGGCTGGCCTTCGAAGAGGGCTGCCGTGATGTCCGGGCCTTCATCTCGAGAGTCGAGCAGGGAACGGGCACATTCCAGCCGCGGCCGGGCGAAGACATGGAGGCGCTGATCGACGGCACCGCCAACGTCGTCCTGCGTACCGGGCCCGCAGCGTGGGCAGGCAACGAGCCCCAGTTCTCGTCTCGGCGGCCGGTCCTCCCGGGGCGCCTCGATCCCAGGTCGCGCGTCCGCCTCGTGCTCACCCAGCCGCCCGTTCGGTGGAGCGTAGAGAACGCGTCATTCGCCTACCTCGCCACGTCCATCGTTCTCGGCAAGCACGCCGCTGCGACCGTGCCACTCGACTGGGTCTTTGGGCCGCCACCGCGTAACGACCGCGGTCGCGAGGCGACGGCGCTGCGGCGCTCGCTGCTCGCCGTCCGGCCGGTCCTGGCGCGTGATGCGACCGCAGTCGTCATCCTCGATCGTGGCGGGGCGTCAGGGCTGGTCGCCGGTGTGCTCGGCGGGGTCGGAGCCGGTTTCCGTCTCACTTCGGCTCTCCTGGCCGAGTCGGGCAACCAGCTCAGCGGCGTGCTCGAATTCGACCTCGGCCCATCAGCCACCGAGACGAACGGCCATGCCGAGCTCGGCGATCTGCGTCCGGCCGATCCAGACAAGCCCTTCGCGCTGGGTGACGTCGAGGAAGCGGTGACACAGGTCGCGGTGAGCGTCCTGCAGGCGCGTGGCGAGCCGGCGAGCGCGGAGCGATTGCTCGGCGAGGTGCTCATCGGGCTGGATCGGCTGGGGCACCTGCGCAGGTTGGTCGGCACCCAGACCTTCAATGAAGCCGAGGCAGCGACGAACGGCACGGCAACCGACGAACACGCCGCAGGCGACTCGGACGACCTGAACGAGTTCGACCCACCGGCCGGCTCGCCCGCCGAAGCCGGCGGGGACCAGGAATCTTCAGACGCCGGGGAGGCAGGCGCCGGCGCGCACCCGGCCGAAGCGGGTAACGGAGCCGAGCCCGCATCGACCGCCCCACGCCCGCCGGACTGGGCGCTCAGCTCCGCCTCGGCGACTGACCACGTCCGGTTGCTGATGGAAATCGTGATGGGGGAGCTGCGCCGGCCCGACCACCCGCGCCTCCTCGAGGTGGAGCAGGGTCGCTGGTGGCTACGCGCCGAGCGCGATCTCACCCAGGCCCGGCCGCCTCTTTCGGATCGGCTGGAATGGGCAGTCTTCGGCCTGCTCTCGACCTCACAGGGCATCGACGAGGGCCTATTCTTCGAGCGCGTGGCGCGTATGTTCAGTGGCCACGACACGCCTGATCCGGAGCTCGTGCGGGCGACCCTCGACAGCTACCGCGACCCCGCCTTGGGCCAGGTCGCGCTCCGACCGCAGGATGATCTGACGGCGCGCCACGTCGAGCACGGCGAGCTGGTCGGTTTGCTCGTCGACTACGGGCACCGGCTCGGCCTGCGCTGTCACGTGTCGGAGAAGGAAGGGCGCCGTGCATACCGGGGCGCTACGGTCAGCGATCTGCTGAGCGAGGACGAACAGCGCGCCTACGTGCCGCTCATCGCGCCCGGTGACGCCGCCACCCTCGAGTCGATCGACTGCATCTGGTACCTGCGTGGCAAGGCAACCTTCATGTTCGAGGTCGAGTGGACGGCGATGGTCACCGACGCACTCCTGCGCCGCGGTCCGCGCATTCCTAGCAACGAGACGATCGTTCGCTTCCTGGTGATCCCTGTCGAACGCGTCGAGCTGGTGCGACTCAAGCTGGCTCGCTCGCCACTGCTCCGCCGAGCGCTCGACGAGCAGAACTGGCATATCCTCAAGGCCGATCAACTGCGTCGATTGCACGCCCGCGACGAGGCTAGCCTGGATCAGCTGGCACCAGTGCTGGGCCTGGACCCGGAGATCGAGCGCGAAGCCGAGCAACTCCCGCTTTTCGGCTGACGCCAGGGGTAACCTTTGAAATCAATGGAGCCCGGAGGGCTGCTGTGGAGGTAGGGATCGCAAGCCCGGTCATCGAGCTTGCCGACCGGTTCTGGCAGTGGTTTCTCGCTCGCCAGCCGATGTACGCGACGGTCCTCGGCGATGAGCGATACGACGACCGTCTGAGCGACCCGTCGGCCGAAGGCCGACAGGAGGAGATCGCCGGGCTGAAGGCCTTCCTCGAGGACGCGCAGCAGATCAGCCGCGATCTGTTGGGCCAGGAGGACACGATCACCCTGGACATGCTCGAGGTCGTGGCTCGCATCTGGCTTCGTCAACACGCTCACGACGTTCACCATTTCGAGGCGATCGACCAGATGGCCGGGCCCCAGAACCTGGCCGGCGACATGTCGAGATTCCAGCGCGTTGACACGCACGAGCGCATGGAACGCGCAATCCGTCGACTGGAGGCCTTTCCCGGGTATCTCGCCGCGCACCGCGCGAACCTGCTCGATGGCATCGCCGCGGGCCGGACCGCCGCGGCACCGGTGGTGGCGCGGGTGATCGAACAGACGCGGCGGGCGGTCAACGTGAGCATCGACGAATCACCGCTCCTGATCGCTCATCCTGAGCTCGACAGCGAGTCGCGCGCCCGCCTCCGCGAAGCCATCGAGCACAACGTCCAGCCGGCACTGGCCGATCATCTCGCCGCGCTCGAGGGCTACGCTGAGTTCGCTCGCCAGGGAGATGGCGTGTGGGCGCTGCCCGATGGTGAGGAGCTCTACGAAACGATGATCCTCGCCTCCACGACGCTCGATGAGGCACCCAAGGCGTTGCACGACTACGGGCTCGAGCAGCTGGAGCTGGTTCGGGAGGAAACGGCCGGGATCGTGGCCGAGCTCGGGTACGCGGACATCGGCGCGATGCGCGCGGCGCTCGACGCGGACAAGAGCAACTACGCCCGCGACTCAGCCGACATCGTCGAGCGCGCGCGGCGCCAGATCGAGGCCGCCAACGCAGTTGTGCCGCGATACTTCGGTCGGTTGCCGGTCGCGCCGGTCGACGTGCGTGCAGTCGAGCCGTACCAGGAGGCGGAGGCGCCCCCGGCTTTCTATTTCCCGCCCGCGCCCGACGGCTCGCGGGGTGGGATCTACTACGTCAACACGTACCAACCTGAGAATCGCCCCCTCCACCGGCTCGCCACCACGACCTACCACGAGGCCACGCCTGGCCACCACTTCCAGATCGCGATCGAGAGCGACCTGCGCGACCTGCCCGACTTCCGGCGTTTCGGCTCGCGCCTCACGGGTGCCGCCTATGCCGAGGGGTGGGGGCTGTACAGCGAACGATTGGCCGATGAAATGGGACTCTTCGAGTCGCCCTGGGAGCGCCTCGGCATGCTCGACGCGCAGGCGTGGCGCGCTGCACGGCTGGTGGTCGACACGGGCATCCACGCGTTTCGCTGGAGCCGCGACCGATCGGTGCAGCTGCTGTTGGGAATCGGGCTCTCGCAGCTCGAGGCCGAGACCGAGACGGACCGCTACATCACGTGGCCCGGCCAGGCCCTCGCGTACATGACTGGTATGCGCGAAATCGTCGGGCTGAGGCGCAGGCTGGAAGCGCGCGATGGCGAACGTTTCGACCTGGTCTCGTTCCACGACGAGCTTCTAGGCCACGGCACGCTGCCCCTGGCCACGCTGCGGCGTGAGCTGCCCGACTGGGTCAAGCCGCGCGCCTGACCAGGGCCACCTGAGGGTCCGAGCCGCCGAGCGCTTGATGGCGGCCGATAGCATCAGCGCATGACCGAG
>CAZXLP010000127.1:0-4593 GCA_964642085.1 uncultured Anaerolineaceae bacterium | reverse complement strand
CGGCCTGCGCCGGCGTGAGCAACTTCAGGTCGTTGATCCCGAAGTAGACCTCGGACGCCGCGGCGATGCCATATGCGTGGTGGCCGTAATAGATCTGGTTCAGGTAGGCGGTCAGGATGCGTTGCTTGCCATCGTCGCCGGGGAAGGCACGGGTCAGGTTGCGCGCCTGGAGGATCTCCTTGATCTTGCGCACCCACTGGTCACCCTCGACGACCTCCTCGGGGAGCAGCCGCGCACGGACGAGCTGCTGGGTTATCGTCGAAGCGCCGCGCTCGCGTGTATTGGTGATGTTCTCTAGGACTGCCACTGCGATCGCATTCGGGTCGTAGCCCTCGTTGTCCCAGAACGTGCGGTCCTCGACCGCGATGGTCGCGTCGAGCAGCACTTTGGGAATGGCGTCGAAGTCGACAACTCGCCGTCGCTCGACCTGGAAACGCGCCAGCTCGATCGTGCCGGTCCGGTCGTATACCGATGACGGCTCGGCGAAATCGAGCGCCTCGAAACCCGACACATCGGGCAGCTCGCTCTCCATGCGGTCGAGGAATGCGAACGCGGTGGCCGTTCCCGCGATCGTGATGACCGCGCCGAGCGTCAGGACGCCCACGAGCGAGAGGAAAATCATGCTGACGTAAACGCCGATGCGGCCGCGCTTCTTGGGGCGCGCGCGGACGCGCGCGAGCGCAAGTCGACCCAGGTTGGAATTGCGCTGCCGATGGCCATTCTTGGGCCTGGAGCGCGCCGGTTGTCCTCGATACACCTGCGGAGATTGTCAGTCAGTCGGGACGATAGTGCACATCACCCGATTGGGACGGACGCTCGACCCGCCTAAGTGACGCTCCAGCTCACTGCCATCCGGCGCGGAACCCAGCCGGCGCGGCCTTGGGATGCCATTGCATCGCGGGCGTTCCGCCATGCGGCTATCCATGCAACAGCCGGGCTGTGATCATGAGCGAGCCGTGCGCTCGTGGTGTCCGTCCACGCCGCGCAGCTTCGTCTCCACGACAACCCAGTGCAGCCTGAACGAGGTTTCATGACCGTACAGTCGCCTGGCGCCTACCCCTCGCCGACCATGACGGTCCTGCCAGACAACCAGCACCGCGGCGCGCGCATCATCGTGGGTCTGGACCGCGTCAGTCGCCGGTTCGGCGACGTCGCGGCGGTCGAAGATGTCTCACTCACTGTGCCCCAGGGCGCGATCGTCGGGGTCATCGGCCCGAGCGGCGCCGGGAAGACGACGACGATCCGACTGATCACCGGCGCGCTCGCGCCCGATAGCGGCATAGTCAGGGTGCTGGGGGAGGACCCGCGGCACTTCCACCGGCGGACGCGCGAGCGCATCGGCTACATGCCCCAGCTGTTCGTGCTTTATCCGGACCTGACCGCGCGCGAGAACGTCGATTTCATGGCCTCCCTGTTCGGCATCCCGGCATGGCGCCGGGGACGGCGGGTAGCAGAGGTCCTCGAGCTGGTCGACCTGACCGAAGCGCGAAACCGTCGGGCATCGGCGCTGTCGGGAGGAATGCAGCGACGGCTCGAGCTTGCCTGCGCATTGGTCCATCGGCCAAGCCTGCTCGTGCTCGACGAGCCCACGGCGGGCGTCGATCCGCTGCTGCGGACGCGCGTCTGGCAGGAGTTCGACCGGCTGCGCCAGACGGGCGTGACCATCATCGTGACCACCCAATACGTGAGCGAGGCTGAGTACTGCGACGCCGTTGCGCTGATCTCCGAGGGCAGCCTGATCGCGTTCGCGACTCCGCAGGACATGCGCCGTCAGGCGCTCGGCGGGGAGGTGATCGAGGTGGCTACGAGCGCGCCGATCGATGCCCGCGCGCTGCCCGCCCTCGATGGTGTGGTGTCCGTCCGCCAGACCGGACCACGGGAGCTGCTTTTTGTCGTCGCAGATGCCGGTGTCGCGACTCCTAAGGTCAACGACGCGATTGAAGGCATCGGAGGCACGGTCGAGTACAGCCGCGAGTACCGGCCGACATTCGACGAGGTCTTCGCGGCGCTCGTCACCGCTGATGCCGAGGGTCGACGGGCCGGCGGCGCGCCAACAGGCCAAATTGCGCAGGCCGTGGCTCGACCGCGATGAGGGACCTGATCGTCGGGCCGTTCAAGTCCGCCATCCGGATCTTTGGCCAGGTCCGCAAGGAGATAATCCAGGTACGGCGTAGGCCGGGCGCCTTCTTCAGCCTGGTGCTCGGGCCGTTCCTGATCATGGCTGTCTTTGGCCTGGGCTACACCGGCGTTCATCGACCGCTCGAAACGGTGATAGTGGTGCCGACAGACCTGCCGCTCCCGCGCGATATCGAGTTCTACGCGTCAATCGCCGGACCGGCGCTCAATGTCCGCGAGGTAGCTACCGATCCGGGTCCAGCGCGCGAGGCCTTGGCGGCCGGCGAGCTCGACCTGGTCGTGATTGCGCCGGCGGACGCGGCCGCGCGCTTCCGCGCCGGCCAGCAAGCGGAGATACAGATTTTCCTGAACGAGATTGACCCGGTTGCCTCGTCGTACGCCGATTTCCTGGCCAGCGTGGTGACGCAGCGCGTCAACGAGGAGATCATCAAACAGGCCGTGACCAGCGGGCAGACTTACGCGATCCCGTTTACTGGCGATCAGATCAGCCAGATTCCACCCGAGGTCGTCGCCAAGCCGGCCGTTGCCAGGGTCACCAACATCGCTCCGAGCTCGCCCAGCGTGGTGTCCTTCGCGGCACCGGCGGCGTTCGCGCTGATGCTGCAGCACATGGCCGTAACACTGACGGCGCTGTCGTTCGTGCGCGAGCGGCTCAGCGGTGCGATGGAGCTATTCCGTATCTCGCCAATCAATTCGCTCGAGCTCGTGATTGGCAAATACATCGGCCTCGGCCTGGTCAGTGCGGTGATCGCGGTTATCACCAGCCTGCTCCTCGTCGGCGTTCTGGGCGTGCCGTTGCTGGGGAGTGTGTGGCTGGTGGCGGCCGTCATCGCGCTGGTCGTCCTCGCCAGCCTGGGCATCGGCCTGCTCATCTCGGTTATCGCCGACTCAGAGCGCCAGGCCGTTCAGCTCGCGCTGTTGCTGCTCCTCGCCTCGGTCTTCTTCAGCGGATTCGTACTCCCGATCAACGAGTTTCGTGAAGGAGTCCAGTACGCGTCGTACGCTCTACCGGTGACCCACGGGATTCGCCTGTTGCAGGACCTGATGCTCCGGGGGACGACGACCGCGTGGTGGGAGATGACAGCGCTGGCGGGTATTGCACTGGTCCTGCTGGTGCTGACGGTGCTCGCCCTGCGCCGGACTCTGCGCAATGCCTGAGGACGACGCAACTACGCGGCTCGTGCTGCCGGCGTCCCAGGAGATCGCGTTACGTCGAGCGAAGCGCCGCGGTCGCCGGATCCAGCTGCTCGGCGGCCTGTTGATCGGCTACGGCCTGATCGGCATCGCGATCTTCGCCGTCGTGGCGGTGGCTTTGAATAGGCCGCTGGAGCGGATTCGCGAGCTATCGCAGTCCGTCGAGACCCAACGAGTGGCACTGGTCGCCTCGATGGAACAGGCCGAGACGACCATTCGACAGATGTCCACAGGCGTCCGACGGATGGACACCAGCCTGTCCAACGCGCGTGCGGCAACCGACCGCTCATCGGGCATCGCCGTGGGCGTCGCGACAAGCATGTTCCAGCTGCGTGACGCGATGAGCATCACGATTCCGATCTTCGGCGGGCAGCCACTCATCGGCCTGGCCACTGGATTCGACCAGGCCGGCGCGCAGCTTCAACTGTTGTCGCAGGACCTGGCGACGATCGGCACGTCGCTCGACTCCAACCGGGGTGACGTGATCGCAACGGCAGACAACCTGGAGGATCTGGCCGCAACGGTGTCCACCTTGACCGAATCGGTTCAGACCGGGCCGGGCGTGGGCATCTCCGAGGAGGCGCTTGCTTCTTTCCAGCTGGCAATCTTTGCCGTGGCCGGCTGGCTGCTCCTTTTCGCAGTCGGCTGCGTGCTCGTCGGGCTTTATCTGTTCGTGACCGGACGACGCGACAGCAGGGAGCTGCTCTCTACCTAGGGCTCAAGATCGACTATGCGCCGTTGCGGTCGAGTGTCACGAGCCGAGGTGCGACGATGTCCACATGAACTCTGTTGGCCGAGCCGAGGCACCTGTGTCAACCGCCCACGGCGTCGAGGAGTTCCTACCGGCCGACGATCCCGCCCTGGGCGATCCAAAACTCCAGCTGGACACGCTCACATCTCAATGGGCCAGGTACGGAGCGCGCCGGCCGATGACCGCGGAGCAGATGCGCGGCGCTGACCGGCGCGCCCAGCGCATGGGCGTCCCGAGCAGGGATCTGATGGAACAGGCCGGTGCCGCGGTTGCGATCGCTGCGCGGGCAGTCCTGAACTCGACCGATCGGCCGTCGTCAGGCCGCGTGCTCGTGCTGGCAGGACCAGGCAACAACGGCGGCGACGCTTTCGTGGCGGCGCGGCGGCTGGCCGCGTTCGACATCAGCTCGGTGGTCGTGTTGGTCACGGGCGACCGCCAGCCGGGGACCGGCGATGCCGTGGCGAACTGGGACGCGCTCGAAGGTCTCGCGTCCGTGGAGCGCATCCAGGCTG
>CAZXLP010000126.1:0-4629 GCA_964642085.1 uncultured Anaerolineaceae bacterium | reverse complement strand
TCCATGATCGGCTCTAGCAGCACTGGCGCCGACTCCTGGATGCCCTTGCGCGTGGCCAGCTGACCGGCCAGTCGGAACGAGAGCTCGTCCGAGTCGACCGTATGGAAGGAGCCGTCATATAGGGTCGCCTTGAAGTCGATGACCGGGTAGCCGGCGATGGGGCCCTTCTCGGCGATATCCCGAACGCCCTTCTCGACTCCGGCCCAGAACTGCCGCGGGACGGACCCGCCCACCACCTTCGTCGCGAACTCGACACCGCCGCCCGGGTTGGGCTCGATCTGCAGCCACACGTGGCCGAACTGACCGCGGCCGCCGGTCTGCTTCTTGTGCCGGCCCTCGGACTGGGTCCTCGAGTGGATGGTCTCGCGGTACGGGATCCGCGGCGAACGGGTTACCACGGCGGCCCCGAACTTGCGCTTCAGTCGCTCGACGATCACCGCGATGTGGCTCTCGCCCTGCGCCCAGAGGAGCTGCTCGCCGGTCTCGGTCTGCCGCTCGACTCGGACGCCGGGGTCTTCTTCGACGAGCCTGTTCAACGCCGCACCGAGCTTGTCCAGGTCGGCCTTGGTCTGGGGCTCGACGGCGACCGGCAGGCTCGCCGGCGGGAAATCGATCGGGTCCATCGTGAATGGCTTCTCGCGCGACGACAGCGTGTCGCCGGTATGCGTGTGCGCCAGCTTCGCAATGGCGCCGATCTCGCCCGCACTGATCGTGCCGACCGGCACGGTGTCCTTGCCCTTGACGCGCAGAACCTGGCCGACGCGCTCCTCCTCGCCGCGACCCGCGTTCCAGACGTGGTCATGCGAGGAGATCTTGCCCGAGTAGACCCGGAAGTAGGTGAGGCGGCCTACGAACGGGTCGGCAGTGGTCTTGAAGACGCGCGCGACCAAGGGCCCACCGGCATCGGGTGCGACCTCGACCTCTTTGCCCGCGCCGTCGAGCACCTTGAGCGGGCCCTCTTCGTCTGGTGAGGGGAGGTAGCGCACGATCGCATCCAGGACCCCGTCGATCCCGATGTCGTGCGCAGCCGACGTCACCATCACTGGCGCCAGGATGCTGTCGCGCACCCCACGGTGGAGGCAGGCGTCGAGCTCCTCGTCGGATATCTCCTCGCCTTCGAGGTACTTGGTGAGCACGTCGTCGTCGGCCTCGGCGGCTGCCTCCAGGAGCTGGTCCCGGCGCCGAATCACCTCGTCGGTCAGCTCGGCCGGGATGTCCACCTCGGAGCGCGTGCCCTTGTCCCAGACATACGCCTTGCGGTGGACCAGGTCGACGTAGCCACGGAACGAATCCGCCCGACCGATGGCCAGGTGCAATGGCGCGATCTTGTTGCCGAAGGCGGCCCGCAGAGCGTCCAGGGCGGCATTCGGATCGGCGTTCTCGCGTTCGCAGCGGGTGATGACGAACAAGGCGGCCATCCCCGTCGACCGGCCCAGGCCGACCGCCCGCTCAGTGCCCGATTCGACGCCACCCGACGCGTCCATGGTCAGCAGCGCGCCGTCGGCCGCGGCGAAGCCCTCGACGACCTCACCAGCAAAATCGGCGTAGCCGGGGGTGTCGATCAGGGTCAGTTCGTAGTCCTTGTGATCCGTCGTGGCCAGGGCGAGCGACAGCGACTGCTTGCGCTTCTGCTCTTCTGGCTCGAAGTCGAGCAATGTCGTCCCATCGTCCACTTTGCCCAGCCTGTTGATCGCCCCGGCGGCGAGGAGGAGATGCTCGGCGAGCGTCGTTTTGCCCGAGTCGGAGTGACCGGCGAGCACGACGTTACGGAGGCGCGGCATGTCTTTGCTCATGCGGGCAGCATATAGAATCGGCCGCGATGTCCGGCCATTCCAAGTGGTCCCAGATCAAGCGCCAGAAGGGTGCCAACGACGCCAAGCGCGGCGCGGTTTTCACCAAGATCGGGCGCGAGATCAGCATCGCCGCGCGCGAGGGAGGCGGGGATCCCGATGCCAACTATCGGCTCCGATTGGCGGTTGAGAACGCGCGCTCGGTCAACATGCCCGCCGAGAACATCAAGCGCGCGATCGAGAAGGCTGCCGGTGGGGCGGCGGCCGAGCAGTACGAGGAGATCGTGTACGAGGGCTACGGCCCGGGCGGCGTGGCCATCCTCGTCGAGGCGGCCACTGACAACCGCAACCGGACGGCGGCCGACGTACGCTCGTTGTTCGCCAAGAACGGTGGCCAGCTGGCCGGCGCGGGCGCGGTCGCCTGGCAGTTCGAGCCGCGCGGCGTAATCGCGGTGGCGCGCGATGGGCTGGACCCGGACGATGTCGCGCTCGCGGCAATCGACGCGGGGGCGGACGACGTAGACACCGAGTCCGATCCAATCGAGGTGCTGACCGATCCGGGCAACCTCGAGTCCCTCCGGACGACGCTCGAGGACACGGGTGCCAAGGTCGAGTCGGCCGAGGTGACCATGCAGCCCAAGGCGTCAATCGAGGTCGATGCGCACGTGGCGCGCCAGAACCTCCGGCTCATCGAGGCGCTCGAAGATCTGGATGACGTTCAGCGCGTGACCGCGAACTTCGACCTACCCACAGAAGTTCTGGCCGAGGTTGCCTCGGCTTGACTGTTCGCGGTGAGTCGGCATCGATGATCGTCCTGGGCATTGATCCGGGAACAGCAGCGACCGGATACGGGGTCGTCGAGCGCACCGGCAGCAAGTTACGGGCGATCGACTACGGGTGCCTGGAAACGCTTTCCACCCAGGCCCTTCCGCAGCGCCTGCTCGAGATCCACAGCGCGGTGCTCGATCTGATCGACTCCCACCACCCGCGCTTCGTCGGCGTTGAGCGGCTCTTCTTCAACCGCAACGTGATGACGGCTTTCGCCGTAGGTCAGGCGCGTGGGGTGGTGCTCCTGGCTGCAGCAGAGCGCGGCCTGCCGGTCTTCGAGTACGGCCCGCACGAGGTCAAGATGGCGGTCACCGGCTACGGCCGAGCAGACAAGGGACAGGTGCAGCGCATGGTGCAGGTGATGCTCGGTATGACCGTGCTGCCACGTCCGGATGACGCGGCAGATGCTCTCGCCGTCGCGATCTGCACCGCCCACGGCCAGCGCGCCGCCTGACACCTACCGTCCGAAACCGCTGACCTCGACAATCGCCCAGTGATCGCCTTCGTCGACGGCACCGTCGCGTCCGTTGGAACTGATTCGGCCGTTATCCAGGCCGGGGGCGTCGGCTATCGAATCTTCTGCGGGCCGGGCACGCTTGCTGCGCTCAAGGAAGGGTCCACGACGCGGCTGTACACCCATCACCTCGTGCGCGAGGATCTGCAGGCGCTGTACGGCTTCCGTTCGACCGAGGAGCTGGGCTTCTTCGAGCTTCTGATCACCGTGACCGGTGTGGGCCCCAAGGTGGCCCTGGCGATCGTCTCCGCAAGGCCGGTCGCCGATCTGCAGCTGGCGATATTCCAGGGCGACGAGGGCGTCCTCACCGCGGTATCGGGCGTCGGGAAGAGGCTCGCCGCGCGCGTGGTGCTCGAACTCAAGGAGAAGGTGTCCGCGGCAGGGGCGGCAGTTGGCGGCAGGGGCGCAGCCGGATCGGCCGAATCGGAAGTCTTCGCCGCGCTCCAGGCGTTGGGCTACAGCGCGTCGGAAGCTCGCGTTGCGGCAATGGCGGCGCTCTCCGCGCTCCCCGTCGGCGCGTCGCTGGAGGAGCGGGTCAAGGCCGCGTTGCGCGTGCTCCGCCGCGACTGATCGAGCCGCCGAGTCTGCCAATCGGGGTCTGGGGTCTGGCTACACTCAGGCCGCGGGGTAACCAATAGGCGAGGGAGTGGCCGGTGAACGCGCAACTCTGGATCGTTCCGGCGCTGGGCGCGGTCCTGCTCGTCGCGGGATTGGTGGTGTTCATCCGAACCCGACGCTTCCTGGCCACCGCGGCCACCACGCAGGGGACGGTGGTGGGGTTTCAGCAGAGGCGATCCTCAAAGGGTCGTGTGTCGTACAAGCCAATGGTGCGTTTCACCACGGCGACGGGATCGGTTCAGGAGTTCACGGACAGCGTCTCCTCGTCCTCGCCTGCTTACGACGAGGGAGCCTCGGTCCCGGTGCGCTACGACGCCAGCAACCCCAGCAAGGCGCGCCTCGACACCGGCTTTCGGCTGTGGCTGCTGCCGGCCCTCCTGGGCGGCATCGGGCTGGCGTTTCTCGTAGTCGGAGTCATCCTGATCCTGACGCAGTGACGACACGCCGCACGCTGGGTGTAGCCGAATTGAGCGTCGAAACGCGGCTGAGGACCTCCGTACTCCTCCCATACCTCAGCCGCGCTCAGGGGAGGCCATGGACCTCCTCGAGCGAGGTGTCGGCGGACGCCGGCGGTGTCGCTATCGAACGTGAAGGCCCGATTTAGGCATGGGGGGCATACGTAGTCGATTAGGTTCCGATTGCCGGCCGTCCTCCCGCACCAATCGACTGCACTGCGGAAGACCTAAGCATGGTGGGCATATCGGGTCGCGTAGGGCCATCCCACACGGCCACGGCCAGTCCCACAGCCACCCGGCCGCGTCGAACAGACGTTCTATACGCGTCGAAACCTGCTAAACTCGCGCCGCATGGAGGAGACGCCGCGCGAGCCTGATCGCCACCTCGCCGCGGGCACGCTGACGCTCGAAGAAGCGGCGGTCG
>CAZXLP010000125.1:0-4671 GCA_964642085.1 uncultured Anaerolineaceae bacterium | reverse complement strand
ACCAGGCCGAGGACGGCCTCGCCACCGGGGACCCGCGCGCCGCCGCGACGTTCGGCACGCTTGGCGCGCCAGAACACGATCGGCGTGGCCGCGACCAGGAGGCCGACCAGTGCGGCGACGAATCGGTGCAGGAAGTGCGACATCTCGAGCGCGGCGACGTTTGGATCCGCAGAGAACGACGGAAGCAACTGGCCGTTGAACAGCGGCCAGTCGGGGAACGCGAACGAGGCGCCCGTGGCCGTCACGTGCGACCCGAACAGCATCAGCGCGTAGACAGCGGCTGCCGTAAACGCCAGCAGCAGCGTCAAGCGCTGAGACGAGCCCCGCTGTGGAACGGAGGCCGGGTACGCGGCGCGCACAGCCACGAAAGTGAGAAGAGCGAGGAGCGCCAACGCCGCCGCGAGATGAGCGGTGACCCACTCGCCGGCGTTATTCGTGTCGACCGTGATCTTGCCCAGCCAGGCCTGGAAGCCGACGAGCAGCAAGGCGCCCACGCTGGGCACCAGGATCGAAAGCTGACCCCGGTACCTCACCACAGCCATGGCCGCCAGCGCGAAGACGAGGAGCCCGACGACGACCGCCACGCCACGATGCGTCCACTCGATCCATGCGGCGGTGTCCGACAGCGGCGGGATCCAGGCCCCGTGGCAGGTCGGCCAGTCGGGGCAGCCCATGCCCGAGCCCGTGCTGCGCACGATGGCGCCGATCACGACCAACAGATAGGTCGTGGCCGCGGATGTCAGCGCAAGTCGGCGGAAGGTGGTCACGGGGAGGAGCCGATTGTAGTAAGCCCCCGATAACGGGCCGGTGAGCATTCCGCGCTATCGTGAGCGAGATGTTTCGAAAATCCCTGGCGCTGGTTGCGCTCGTTCTCATCGTTGCCGCCTGCACGGCTGCAGACCCCGGCTGGCCGCCCGAGCAGACCAACTTCGCTCTGATCCCGGCCCCCGTCAATGCCGAGGTCGCCGTCGGTGAGAACCGGATGCTCTTCAACGTGCTCGACAGGCAGAACAAGTCGGTCGCATCGGCCGACCGCCCTCTCGCCCTGCGCTTCTTCCACCTGGCGTCGAGCCGCACGCAGCCGCAGGTCGAAGCGGACGCGAGTTACATGCCGACCATCGAGGGCCGGCCCGGGCTCTACCGCGCAACCGTCGATTTCGACCGTGCCGGCGAATGGGGCGTCGAAGCGACCGCCACCGAGGCGGACGGAAGCAAGCGCATCGGTCGGTTCGTGTTCCCCGTGCGCGAGTCCGGCACCACGCCGCTGATCGGTGCCCAGGCGCCCGCTTCCGACACACCGACGGCGAGCACCGCCGAGGAGATCGCCGGCATCACCACCGATGACGATCCCGACCCAGACTTCTACCGGCAATCGGTCGCCGGCGCACTTGCTGCGCACCAGCCTTTCCTGGTCATCTTTGCCACCCCGGCTTTCTGCACGTCGGCGACCTGCGGCCCGACGCTCGACACGATCAAGTCGGTTGCGCAGGATTTCAAGGATCGGATGACGTTCATCCACGTCGAGCCATATGAGCTCGAGTTGATCGACGGCCACCTGCGCCCGGTTCTGTCGGCGAATAACCTGCCCATCTCCGTCGCCGCGACTGTCGAGTGGGGGCTGCCGACAGAGCCCTACGTCTTCGTCGTCGACGCCGATGGAAAGGTCGCCGCCAAGTTCGAGGGCATCGCAGCGCCGGACGAGCTGCGGTCGGCCTTCGAGCTGGCGCTCAATTCAGCCCGCTGACCGGCCGACGGGCGGCTAGGGGGCCGACAGACCGCTCGACCCAGGTGCCTCCAACGGCAGGCCTGCGACGCAGCCGGGGCACTCGTCACCTGCTTCATAGGTCGGGAGGGACAACGACCAGAGCGCTTCGGCGCGGTACGACTGCTGAGTCACAGGCGACGTAACGGCTGATAGCTCACCCGTCCGATCGACGAGCACGATGGCCAGGAAGGGCTCACCGCCGGCCTGCTCGATTAGCGGCACCATCTCGGCCAGCGACGCGCCTGTGGTGACGACGTCATCCACGAGCAGCACCTTCTCTCCCGGCCGAATCTCGAACCCGCGCCGAAGCTCGCGGCTGGTCGTCCCGTCCGCGGCCGTGACCTGCTCGGCGAAGATGCCACGCACGCCGAGCTGGCGCGCAACCTCGTAGGCCAGGATGATGCCGCCGGTCGTTGGGCCGATGACCACGTTGACCGCAGACGCACCGCCCGGAGACCAGGCGCGGTCGGACATCAGGCGGCAGAGCTCGGTCACTCGGGCCGGCCACTGGAGTACCTGGAACTTCTCGATGTACTTGTCGGCGTGGCGGCCGCTCTTCAGCTTGAAGTGGCCGTCGCGGTAGGCGCCCGCGTCGCGGAAGATCTTTTCCACGCGCGCGGCGGTCTGGGCGTCTTCGTGCTCGGGATTGCCGCCCTCGTGAATCGGCTGGTCGATCACGGCCGGTACTCGACCCCTTTGACGCTTGGTTTCTGCCGGCGCTCGGGGAGCGCGGCGCCGATCACGTCTCGGTGTGAGGCGTATCCGCGCTCGCTGCACCATGCCGCCAGCTCGTCGACCAGGCGGAGCGGCAGGACCGGGTCGGCAAAAACGGCCGTGCCGACCTGCACGGCCGAAGCGCCACACATCAGAAAATCGAGCACGTCGTCGAGTGAGCCGATGCCGCCGATGGCCACGATCGGCACCTTGACCACCTGGGCGACCTCGTAAACGACACGCAGCGCCACGGGCTTGAGCGCCGGCCCGGACAGACCGCCGTAGACATTGCCCAGCAGCGGCCGCCGGCGCTCGCGGTCGAGGGCCATGCCCGGGAGCGTGTTGACGGCGCTGAGCGAATCTGCCCCGGCCTCCGCGATGGCTTTGGCGATGCCGCGCACATCGGTCGCGGCGGGCGACAGCTTGACCATCAGGGGCAGGTCGGTTGCCTTGCGTACGGCCGCCGTGACCTCGGCCGCGGCGGCTGCATCCAGGGCGAACTGCAGGCCGCCCGCGCCGACGTTCGGGCACGAGATGTTGAGCTCGATCCCGGCCACACCCGGGCGGCCGTCGAGCCGGCGCGCCACTTCGACGTAGTCCTCGACCGATTCACCCGCGACATTGACGATCACGGGCACAGCCCAACTCGCCCAACGGTCGGCGTACTTCTCGAGTACCGCGTCGACACCCGGGTTCTGGAGGCCGATCGAGTTGAGCATCCCCGCCGGAGTCTCGGTCACGCGCGGCGGCGCGTTGCCCACCCGCGGGCGCAGCGTGGTGCCCTTGGAGCAGATCGCGCCCAGGCGGTCGACGTCGACAACGTCGCCGTACTCGACCCCGTAGCCGAAGGTGCCCGACGCGACCAGCAGCGGGTTGCGCAGGACCAGGCCGCGGCCGAGATCGACCGACAGGTCGACATCCACAGGCGCGGCGGCGACGTCAACCAACGCGGTTGCCCACCTCGCGCCACCACGTCCAACCGGTAGCGAGGACCCACAGCAGTATTCCGATGAGGGCGGTCCATTCGAGGATCGTCACGATCCAGATTTCCGGTCGCGGGTCCGGAGCCCCGAGCCCCGCGCCACCCACAAGTGGAAGCGTCACCGCCAGGAATGCGATGAACGCCACCACGGTCAGCGCGCCGATGTACGCCAGCCAGCTCGGAAAGCGCGTGTCTGGCCGGCGAACGAAATCGAGCGATGCCAGGCCGACCGCGATCCAGCCCAGGTTGAAGAACGCCAGCGCTGCAAGCGCGTGCTGTTCGAGCTGGTTCATCGGATAGATGCCGACATATGCGCCGGCAACGCCCGCGAGTGCGCCGATGGTTCCGTAGAGCCACGCGAAGCGGCCGGTCCGAACGAGTCTCAGCCCGGTCATGAAGACGACGAAGCAGATCCCCCCGACGACCAAAGAAATGTTGAAGACAGCTGCCAGCTCCGACACGCCCGTCTCCCCGAGCTCGGATATCCAGTGATTGAGCGGGCTGTAGCGCTGGCTTTCGGTGCCCGTGTAGGCAACGGCGGTGACTGCCGAGGCGATCGCGATCACTGATGCCCCAAGCACACCGGCGAGGGCGGATGCCTTCTCGATGCCCGGGCTTACGGCCACCGAGCCTCCCACGCGATCTCTTCAGACGCGAAGACCGGGCCCTCCCGACAGACACGCTGCGGACCGTCCACGCCCATGATCACGCAGCCGAGGCACGCCCCAACCGCGCACCCCATGTTCTGCTCCATCGACACCTGGAGCCAGGCGCGGCGACGAGCCTGTTTCGATCCGGGTGACGCCTGCTTGGTTCCACGCCGTCGCCGCGGACCAAGTGACGCCACGCCGAGCCGCGCCTGGCGGCCGCGGGCCGAGCTAGCCAGTGCTGCGAGCATCGGATGGGGACCACAGGCGAACGCCTGGTCCGCCCATGCCTCGAAGCGTGGGATGAGCTCGGTCACGCGGCCGTGGTGGCCGAAGCTGCCGTCGTCGGTCGCCACGACGTACTCGATCTCGTCGGGCAGCAGCGAAGACGGGTAGACCTCTGCCGCCGACGCGGCCCCGAACAACATCACCACGTGCCGGTTGGCGGCCAGCGCGTCATCGGCGAGCGACCGCACCCCGGCCATGCCCAGACCGCCGGCGACGAGCAGGACGTGGCGAGTCCGAGGTTCAACCTCGAAGGGCCGTCCGAGCGGCCCGAGCAT
>CAZXLP010000124.1:0-4682 GCA_964642085.1 uncultured Anaerolineaceae bacterium | reverse complement strand
CGCAGTACCTGACGGACGGGATGACGCTCGACCGCACCTCGTACGAGGGCGAGACCATCGGTGTGGAACTGCCCGTCACCGTTGACCTGAAGGTGGTCCAGACGGATCCTGGTTTCGCAGGCGACACCCAGAGCGGGGCGCGCAAGCCGGCTACGACGGAAACGGGCCTCGTGGTCCAGGTGCCACTGTTCGTCAGCGCCGGCGACACGATTCGGATCGACACCCGCACGGGCGACTACCAGACCCGCGTCTGACCTCGTGACTGAGGACAGACAGCCGAAGCCGAAGGTGGGCAGGCCGGACATCATGCCGGCCTACGGTGTCCCGACCGATCTCAAGGGCGCCTTGTCCTGGGATTGGGCGGCCGAACGCCTCGAGCAGGCGACCGTCTATTGGGTAGCCACGACGCGGCCCGATGGCCGTCCGCACGCCATGCCCACCTGGGGCGCCTGGGTTGACGGTGCGTTCTGGATGGAAGGCGGCGACCAGACACGCCGCATGCGCAACCTCGGGCTGAACCCGAACGCGGTCGTGCACGTCGAGCGAGGCGATGACGTGGTCATTGTCGAGGGTGTCGGCGCGAAGATCGTCGACCTGGATCCGGAGCTGACCGAGCGATTGGTCGCGGGTTTCCACAAGTACGTCGCCAGCCATGGATACGCCGCAGGCCCCGAGAACTGGGTCACGGGCATCTGGGTGATCCATCCACGAGTCGCATTCGGCTGGAGCGCTTTTCCCAAGGACGCGACCCGGTGGACGTTCGAGTGACGGGGGCTAGGCTACGGATGTGACTGATCCCCTCCGCAGACAACAGCCGACTCTGGCTCCCGTTGAGCCGATTACGCCGCCGATCACCAACCAGGCATCGGCGCTGCCGATCATGTCTGTTGGCGAGCTCACCTCGCTGGTCAAGGGCACGCTGCGGTCGGCCCCCAAGCTGCGTGACGTGTGGGTCGAGGGCGAGGTCGGCCAGGTCAGCATCAGCGCCGCCGGCCATTGCTACTTCACGCTCAAGGACGAGCGCGCCCAGCTACGGTGCGTGATCTTTCGCGACGAGCGGCTGATGATGCCGTTCGAGGCGCGCACCGGACTGCGCCTCGTGGCGCACGGCCACCTCGACGTCTTCGAGCCGCAGGGCACGTACCAGCTGTACGTCGAGAGCCTGCAACCCTCGGGCTTCGGCGACCTCGCCCTGCGTTTCGAGGCGCTGAAGGCGAAGCTGGCGGCGGAGGGCCTGTTCGAGTCGTCGCGTAAGCGTCCGCTGCCGCAGTACCCGATGACGATAGGGGTTGTCACGAGCCTGTCGGGCGCCGTTCTGCACGACATTCGGCGAGTGCTCGCGCGCCGCTGGCCGCTCGCCCGAATCGTGATTTCCGCATGCCAGGTCCAGGGCAATGGCGCGCCCCAAACGATCGTTGCCGCTCTGCGGCGGGTGGCGCGATGGACGGACATTGAGACCGGCCGAGCCACAGATGTCGTGATCCTCGCCCGCGGCGGCGGCTCGCTCGAGGACCTGTGGCCGTTCAACGACGAGGCGGTCGTGCGCGCGGTTGCGGCGCACCCGTGTCCAATCGTCGTCGGTGTCGGCCACGAGACCGACGTGACACTGGCCGAATTCGCGGCCGACGTCCGCGCCGCGACGCCGTCAGTGGCCGCCGAGCTGATCGTCCCCTCGCACACCGAGGAGCGAGCGCGGATCGAGGCCTTCGCGGGGCGGATGCGAGGCGCCACTTCCCGAACGCTGACCGAGCGTCGGCAGAGGCTCAATAACGAAAGTCGGGCGCTCGATGCGCTTCGTCCTGAGGCCATCCTCGCCGCCGAGCGCGAACGCATCGGCCTGCTGCTGGATCGCGCCGCGCGAGTGCTGCAGCGGCGGCTGGAGATCGATCGGACGATCCTCGCCCGCCAGGCTGAGCTACTGCCGGCTCTCGTAGCCGGCGGATTGGCGCTGAATCGAGGCGATCTCGGCCGTCAGTCGGCTTCTCTGTCGGCCCTCAGTCCCTACGCAACGCTCGAACGCGGCTATTCCATCGTCCGTGGCCCGGACGGGGGCGTGCTGCGCGATCCGCGCCGAGTGAAGCGAGGGGACGCGATCAACGTGCGCTTGCAGCACGGCGAGCTTGATGCACTGGTGGAGAAGGTGCCCGAATGAACCCCCAGAGCGAGCCTGCAGCCGTCGCGCAGAACCTTGACGCCGAGCGCCAGCGCATCGCTGCGCTGCCATTCGATCGCGCGCTGGCCGAGTTCAAGGCAGTGGTCGAGAAGCTCGAAACGGGCAATCTGCCGCTGGAGGAATCGATCGCGCTGTTCGAACAGGGCGTGCTGCTCCAACGGCGCTGCGAGCGGATGCTCGGAGAGGCCGAGCTCCGTTTCCAGCGACTGGTGGAATCAGCGGGCGGCAAGGTCCGTGCGCTTGACCTCTCGCTAGGCGAATCCGAGGACACGGGCTCGGTCTAGCGGCCGAACATGAGTGAGGAATCGATACGGGCGCAACGCATTGAACCGCTCGACCCGATCGCGTACTACAGCGAGTCGAGCTGGACGGGGCCATATCTTGAGCTATCGATTGAACTAGGCCCGGCAGACAACGAGCGACTCGTGGCGGCCGTAGACGCGTGTTGGCAGTCCCCACGGCTGCGCCGCTTGGACAATTCGCCACGGCGGCCGCTTTCGGACGGTTCGCTGTGGCTGCGCCGGTTGGGCAACTCACTACGGCGCGTGCGACCCAGGGACTTGGTGCACGAGCTGAGGCGGAACCCTGGCACCCGAATTTGGCAGTCGTATGGGGAGCTTGTAGTGGAGGCCGGGCCCATCGGCTGCCAAGTCTCGATCGTGCGAGAAGACGAAAGTGATTGGTTGGACCTATCACTCCCGGACGGGATGCTCCATCAACGGTTCCCCGTGTCCTATCCGTATGAGCCCGGGCGAGACCCGTGGCTGCCTTCGCTGGAGAAGTCACTCGTTGAGGTAGCCGACCATGTGGCTGCCCAGGTTCCATTCGACCTGGCGCTTTTGGGGGAGGATGTCGGCACCGGGTACATCGGGGCAACCTCTCCGACCCAGGAGCTCCCGACCGAGTTCATCGACAGCAGGGGGGGAGTCTTAGTAAGCGAACGGCTGTGGAAACGTCTCCAGCCGGCCGACGAACCTGTCATCACACAGAGCGGGTTGCTGTGGATACCGATTCGCCAGTTCGACGGATGAACCGCTGGTGCCGCGGTTCGCGGGGCCAGAATGAAGTGAGTGGGATCGGTGCGCGCGTAGAATCGCATGTGGCGCCCAGGTCGCACCACACGGACGGCGCGGCGCTCGTCACTCTCCCGTCCGCAACGGAGAATCCCGCTTGTCCCTTCTGGCCAGCATCGAGAACCCGCGTGACCTCAAGCAGCTCGACGATCAGCAGCTGCGTCAGGTGTGCGCCGAGATCCGCGGCACGATCATCCGCACGGTCTCCAAGACCGGCGGCCACCTGGGCAGCTCGCTGGGCGTGGTCGAGCTCACCGTCGCCCTCCATCGGCTTTTGGATAGTCCGACCGACAAGCTGGTCTGGGACACCGGCCACCAGGCCTACGCCCACAAGCTCCTGACCGGTCGGCTGGACAGGTTCGGCACGCTGCGCCAGCTCGGCGGAGTGGGCGGCTTTCCCCGTCGCAGCGAGAGCGAGCACGACATGTTTGACGGCGGGCACGCCGGCACGGGCCTGTCGATCGCCGAGGGACTCGCGCTCACGCGCGACCTGAGGGGTACGGACGAGCGAATCGTGGTCGTGGTCGGCGACGCAGCCTTGATCACGGGCATGGCTCTCGAAGCGCTCAACGACATCGGTCATCGCGGCACGCGGATGCTGATCGTGCTCAACGACAACGAGATGAGCATTTCGCCGACCGTCGGTGCCATGAGCCAGTACCTCAGCCGGATCAAGCTCTCGCGCACCTGGCGTGGCTCCAAGCGCGTATACGACGACCTGGTCGAGAAGATTCCGATCATCGGCCCGACAGCGCTCGAGCTCTCCCGCCGGCTGCGCAAGTCGGTCGTCAACTTCGCCCAGCCGGGGCAGTTGTTCGAGGACCTCGGCATCACATACGTCGGACCTGTACCGGGCCACAGTCTGAGACGGCTCGACAGCGTTTTCCGTCGCGCCCTGCGCGACATGGACGGCCCGGTCATCGTCCACGTCCGGACCCAGAAGGGCCGCGGCTACCAGCCGGCAGTGGCCGACCAGGTCAGCTTCCACGGCGCCGCACTGCCGCCGATGACGGTCGTGCCCGGCGGTGTCATGGGCGCTCCGTCGCCCAAGGCGGTCAGCGGCGGAGACGGCGACGCGACCCCATCCATGGCCCAGGCAGTCGCCGCGCGATCCAAGCCGCCCAGCTACACATCGGTCATGGCCCAGGAGCTGATCGCGCTCGCGCAGACTGACGACCGCATCGTGGCGATCACGGCGGGCATGCCGACCGGCACTGGCCTTGCCAAATTCCAGGCGGCGTTCCCGGACCGGATGTACGACGTCGGCATCTCAGAGCAGCACGCGCTCACCATGGCTACCGGCCTCGCCATCGGCGGGCTGCGACCGTTCGTCGCGATCTACTCGACCTTCCTCCAGCGCGCGTTCGATCAGACGGTCCATGACGTCTGCCAGAACGACCAACCTGTTGTCATCGGTGTGGACCGTGCCGGGTTGG
>CAZXLP010000123.1:0-4711 GCA_964642085.1 uncultured Anaerolineaceae bacterium | reverse complement strand
GACTCGGGCCCCCATCGACGCTGGTCAGTTGGAGCGTGCTCGTTGAGGCGACGATCGCCAGCATCCTCGCCCTGCTTCTGCCGCTGCGCGGCATCCATCGCCAGATGTCCGTCGCGAAGGATGCCGCCCTGGGGAGGCTGAACGTCCGGATCGCAGAGCTCTACGAAACCCTAGCCGGACCGATACCCGCAGAAGCATCGGAGGCGACGCGGATCGGGAGCACGACCAGCGCGCTCATACCGCTGCGCAAGACAGTGCAGGAAATGACGACGTGGCCATTCCGTGACACGGTCGCATTCGGCCGCGCCGTTCTCATTGCCAGCGCGCCTCTCGTCTACACCACTCTCAGCGAGCTGATCCGGGTCTTCGTCATCGGGCCAATCAGTCCGTAGCGGACCAGCCGACTCAGGAGATGCAGTCGCCCGTGGAAACGGGGACAGTCGAGCGCAGCGCGTCGTTGATGGACGCGGCCACCGATATGGGCGACAGCGCGTAGCCGATCTCGGGGCTGTCCTGTGCCTCAGAGAAAGTCACTCCGCCAACTTTGCCGCTCGGCAGGAGAACCGGTCCGCCGCTGTCGCCGGGCGAAACATCGAGACGCATCTCGATCACGTCACGCGGCACGACGGAGCCGCCGTAGATGTCGCGTCCGAGTGCGCTCAGTGTGCGGCTGATCACGCCCGGGATGAGCCGCTGGCGGCCGCCGCCGGTGAAGCCGAGAGCGGCGGCCTGCTCGCCACGTTCGGGCAGGCTGTCTTCCAGTGTCAGCGGGGCCGCATCCATGCCGGCAACATGAAGAAGCGCGGCGTCGAGACCGGGGTCGAAGTCGACTACGTTCGCCGAGTAACGATCGAGCGAACCGTCGAACGAGATCCACACGCGCTCAGCGCCGGCGATCACGTGGGCGTTGGTCACGAAGTGATCGGCCGTGACGGCGAACCCGGTCCCCGTGAAGAAGTTCCCGCAGGCGATTGCCTCAACACGGACTGTGCTGCGGCGCGCCGCCTCAACCATGGCTTCGGCCTGCTCGGGTGTGGGGCCGTCGACCGGGGCGTCGATCGGTGGCGGCGCGCCGACGAAGATGTCTGGTAGGCCGGCGGCCTCGATCAACCGTCCGAGCTCCGCGGCCAGCACGACCGGCGGCGGGAGGCGCGAATCGAGAGCGCGGAGCACGAAGCTCTGGCGGGCCTCGGCGGCGAGGTTCGGGACCGGGAGCAGCCCGACAAGGCCGCCGATGAGCCAGACCAGGAAGATGCCGCGGGCCATGCCGAAGGCGGCGCCGAGTCCCTGGTCGATGCCGGTCAGGATGCCCGGCCCGAGGCGTCGCCTGATCGCAGCACCGACGCTGCTGCCGAGGCCCTGGGCAAGGAGGACGATCCCGCCCATCACGCTGATGATGAGCAGCGTGCGCACCCACGGGTCTACGTCCGCCACGAGATCGGCGGCGTACGGCGCCACGAGCACCAGCAAGCCGATGCCGCCGACGAAGCCGACGAGCGCGAGCACCTGGATGATGAACCCGGAGCGCCAGCCGAAATATATCGCCAGGGCGACGATGACCACCGCGGCGACGTCGAAAAGGTTCACCTTTCGAGCCCCCAGCCAACGACGCGCTCGATCTCGATGCGCAGCACTGGACGATCCTCGAGCCTGTGGGTGGCGTACTGCGCGTAGCGCTCGCGAAGCAGGCGCACGGCAACCTCGTGCTCGGCCGCGTCGCTGTCCGTCCGCTCGAGCAGGGCCGCCAGCCCGTCCAGGCGCAGCCAGGCAAGGCGCGACCAGTCCTCGTCCCAGGTATCCACGAGGACGCTCACCCGCGGGCGCTCGAGGACATCGCGGACGCGAGCCAGCGCATGCGGATCGTCCACCGATTTCGGCTTCTCATCGAGGGCCGAATAGAGGATGAGCGCGCCGTCTTCGGCTTCAGCGACGGCATACGCGATCGGCACGAGCCGCGGCCGTCCGTCCGGCGCGATCGTGGCCAGCACCGCGCGACGCGCGCCATTCAGAAGTTCAAGTTGGGCGTCGTCCAGCGCGGCCACGACGGGCGATGGTCTCGGCGCTACTCCTCGGCGATCTCGACGCTGGTGATCGTGACCGGGTCCTGGGGTCGGTCGTTCCCGCCGGTGGGCGCGCCGGCGATCTGGTCGAGCACGTCGTGGCCACCGGTCAGCCGCCCGAAGATGGTGTAGTTGGGCGGCAGGCCGTAGTTGGCATGCATCACGAAGAACTGGCTGCCGTTTGTGTTCGGGCCTGCGTTCGCCATCGCCAGGATGCCGCGGTCGTAGCGTTTGTTGACCGGCTCGTCCTCGAACTTGTAGCCCGGCCCTCCGCGCCCTGTTCCGGTGGGATCGCCTCCCTGGATCATGAAACCGGGGATGACCCGGTGAAAGATCACTCCGTCATAGAACCCGTCGCGGGCCAGGAACACGAAGTTGTTGACCGTGCGCGGCGCGTCCGTCATGAGCAGCTCGGCTGTCATGTCGCCGGCGCTGGTATGGATCGTGGCGGTGTATTTATGCGCGGCATCGATCGTCAGCGGGGGCGGGCTGGCGTAGGACTTCATTGCAGACACTCCTTTGGATCAGTCGGGCGAGCGTATCTCACCCGACTGTGAGCGCCCTGCGAAGCTCAAAGGCCTAGATCTGTGGCGTGGCGACTCCAGGCACCCGCCAGACCTTGCCGTCCGAGCTGCAGATCAGCAGCGCCCCGGTGCTCGGGTCGATCGCCAGCCCGAGGACATCCGATAAGGCGAAGTCAAAGGCACCGACTCCGGGGGTGAACGATGAGCCTCCGCCTACGACCGGTGTGAGCACTCCGGTCGGGTCGAGCCGCATGATCATGTGGCCGCGATCGCCCCAGAAGACGGTGAAGTAGGCGTTTCCCTGTTGGTCCATGGCCAGTGCGGCAATCCTCGTGATGGGCGTCTGTGGCCCCATCAGCGCAGGGTTATAGGGCACCGCGCCAGTGCCGGTGCCGGCGATCGTGGAAATGATCCCGGTTGCCAGGTCTACCTGCCGCAGACGGTAATTGGTCGTATCGGCTATGAGCAGGCGCGAGGCGGCCTGATCTACGGCTATGGCCTGCGGGCCATATATCTCGGCGTCCACAGCCAGCCCGCCGTCGCCGCTGAAGCCGGGGTCGCCGGTCCCGACGATGGTCCGGATCTCACCGGTCGCAGAGTCGATGACCCTGATCCGCTGGTTGGCCGAATCGGCAATGTACAGGTCCCCGTCCGCGACGGCCGCGACGTCAAAAGGCAGCCAGAGCAACGCCTTCCTGGCCGGCCCGCCATCACCGCGGAAGCCGGCATTCAGTGGATCGCCGGCGACCCTATCGACGCCGCCCGAGCCGTCAGACTTGACGACCCAGTAGCCGCCCCGGTCGGCGACGTACACGGTTCCATCGGGCGTGAGGGTGACGCCTTCTGGGCCGTAAAGGCCGTCAGTCACGTCGGAGAGCGTGCCGTCGGGCGCGATGCGCATGAGCAAGAGCCGGTTCACGTCGACGATCCAGATGCTGCCGTCTGGGGCGACTGCAGCTCCACTCGGCCTCTGCAACAGCGCGTCGATCGCGGCCACGCCATTTGCGGGCGCCTGCGTGCCGCCTCCCGCGATCAACTCAACGACCGAGCCGGACGGTGCCACAGACTCAGTGGCAGCCGGCGTCGGTGGCACCGGCGTGGGCGGTTCTGCCGTCAGGCCCGGCGTCGCCGTGACCGCAGCGGTTGCCGTGGCCGCTGGAGCCGCGGTGGGCGAAGCGCCCGGCGGTTGACTGGCTGCGGCGGATTGCCCGGGCGTGACTACGGCTGGAGGTGACGCGGCGATGCTGCCTGTCGGCTGCGCAGGAGAGGATGTGGGTCCGCCGCCCGAACACGCAGCGACAACGAGTGCGACCGAAATTCGCAGGAAATTGTTCACGGCAGACATCACGGTAACTCCACCCATCCTTCAATCACCGGCACGACCTGGCCGCTGACCCGCGCCGCGGTCGCTTCGCCGTCGACGCCGAAATCGGCCTCGGCCACGAGACGTGACGGCCGGCCCATCTCGACGCCCTGCTCGATGACGACGCGGTGCGCGGCTCCGCGCCGGCCGGCCAGGTAGCCCAGAAAAATGCAGATCGGGCCGGCGGCGGAACCGGTCGCGGCGTCTTCGGACGTCCCGGTGCGCGGATCGGAGAGGACGCGCACGTGAACGTCGGCGTCAGGGATGGCGCCGCTGTTGCCGGGCGCGACCAACGCGGCCGAATCGGCTCCGTAGGTCTCTGCGAAGCGGGCCAGCGCGAGTGCGTGGCTGGCGTCGAGGTCGGCCAGCAGGTCGAGCCGCGAGAACGGCACGACGAGGTAGGGGAGGCCACAGCTGATCACGGCCGGCGCGCGCCGCTGGCCGCCCTTCTCCACCGCACCCGGCCAGTGGAGCTCGGCCGAGCGGACCTCGAGCGTCTCGGCTAGCTCGTCGAGCTCGTCGGCTGGCACTCGATAGATGAGCTCCGGCGTTGCCATCCTGAGAGTGATCTCGCGCACGCGCGCGCGACCCTCGGACCTGGCGACTTCGAGCTCCAGCGCTAGGACGCCAACCGGGACCTCCTGGTGGACCGTGATTCGCCGTTCGTCGAGTGCGATGCGCCCGTCATCGGCGAGCACCCAGGCGGTGCCGATCAACGGGTGGCCGGCGAACGGCAGCTCGACCGTGGTCGTGAAGATCCGGAC
>CAZXLP010000122.1:0-4737 GCA_964642085.1 uncultured Anaerolineaceae bacterium | reverse complement strand
ATGGGCGAGATGGCGCTCGGGCTCACCGGCTGCAACGGCGGCGTGGTCATCGACTGGTCGGGGATCGACGACCTGCGCTTCGCGAAGTACCGCACCCTGCGCAGCACCTCGCCCGAGATCCCGATCGCCTATCCCGCCGCCGGCGGATCGGTCGAGGTCCTCACCGCGAAGTCCGGGGACCGCAACGCAACCAGCGGCTACGACCCGGCCGCGCCGGGCGTGACCTACTACTACCGGACGCTGGCCCTCGACGGCGTGGGCGCGGTGATCGCGACCTCCGGCGTCGGCTCATCGGCCGCTGCGCCTGTGCACGCCATGGGTCCGCTCATCGTCGCGCCGGACCCGGAGGGGACGCGCTTCTCGTGGGCGCCGTATCCGGGGTCGGGCGCCTGCTTCACGTACTACAAGCTCGCCTACACCCTCGACGGTTCGCCGCCTTCCTACCTCGAGGGCGACCCGTACCTCGCCGCGATCGGCGACCAGGGTGCGGCCACCTTTGCCTCGGCCGACCTCGTGTCGGGCCAGACCTACACCTTCAGGCTCCAGGTGATCCGCGGCACGGACACCGGCTCGTTCCTCGTCGCCGAGACCGACGTGGTGACCTACCTGGCGCCCTAGCGCTCCACTCTTCGACGTCGGCTGATGGTTCCGCCGCACGGCATTATCGGACCCTCAGCGGCCCAAATTGCGTGCGGTGGAACGTCCGGCGGTCGAAGGCGCCGCCATCGGCCCGGTTCATCGGCTGCAGTTTCCGCCACACGGAAATTCAGCCGACGAGGCGCCGATCATCCCTCCCCACGGTAAGCCCCCGGTAAGCGCCCACGAAGGAGCCCCGCGCCATGATCGTGACGTGGCCAATCGGACGAGGGCAGTGGACGAAGCGCGCCTGAGGTGGCATCAGCGGCGCGTCGAGATCGGCGGCGACCTCCGCAGCGCTCGGCTCACCAAGGGTGCGAGCCAGCGCGTCGTGGGATCGGCGATCGGTCTGTCGCCAACGGAGATCTGCCGACGCGAGCTGGGCAACGCACCGAACGTCTCGGTGCTCTCCCTCTCGGAGCATGCGGCGGCAGTGGGGCTGAAGGTGGTCATCAGCACGTTCCCGGTGGGAGGGGCCGTTCGCGACGAGGCTCAGCTGCGCTACATCCAGCGGTTCCTGGGGCGCGTCTCGGACACCTTCAATCGGCAGCTCGAGGCGGTCATTCCGCTGCCCGGGGATCTTCGCGCCGTCGACATCGTCCTGCGCGGGCCTGGCTGCGTGATCGCGGTCGAGGTCATCACCCGCTTCGGCGACGCGCAGGCTCAGACGCGGGCCGCGCAGCTGAAGGCGCGGGATATCGGCGCCACGCACCTCGTCATCGTCATCGCCGACACTCATGCGAACCGCCGCGCACTCGAGGTTGCGCGCGCGGCACTGGCCGGTGGCGGCTGGGATCTGGATTCGCGGCGGGTCCTCCGGTTGCTCGGCGGGGGCATGCCGCCGGAGCGCAACGCCATCGTCGCGATGTAGGGATGCGCGCCACCAAATGGATGCGCGCCACCACTTTCATGTCGCGCGAGCCGATGCATCATGGGCGCGTGCGGCGCGACCTACCCTCCGGCACGGTCACCTTCCTGTTCACGGACATCGAAGGCTCGACAAAGCTGCTCCACGCGCTGGGTGCTGACGCGTACGCGGCCGCACTGGGAGAGCATCGCCGCATCCTGCGCGAGGCCTTCGCGCGGCATAGCGGCGTCGAGGTGGACACTCAGGGCGACGCCTTTTTCGTGGCCTTCGCCACGGCGCCCGGCGCGCTGGCTGCGGCGCAGGAGGCGCGCGAGGCCCTTGCCTCCGGGCCGATCCGGATCCGGATGGGCCTGCACACCGGAACCCCGCACCTGACCGACGAGGGCTACGTCGGCGCTGACGTTCACCGCGCCGCGCGCATCGCGGCCGCCGGCCACGGCGACCAGATCCTCGTCAGCGCGGCCACCGCCGCGCTGGTCGGCACCGATGGCCTGCGCGACCTCGGTGCCCATCGGCTCAAGGACCTCACCGCTGCCGAGCGCATCTACCAGTTCGGCGCTGACGAGCACCCGCCCATCAAGACGCTCCATCAGACCAACCTGCCCGTTCCGGCCACGCCGTTCCTGGGCCGCGACCGGGAGCTGGGAGAAATCTCCGCGCTGCTGGGTCGCGACGACGTGCGCCTCGTGACTCTCACCGGGCCGGGCGGTACCGGCAAGACACGGCTGGCGCTGCAGGCCGCCGCCGCGGCCGCCGACCACTTCGCGGGCGGGGTGTGGTGGGTGCCGCTGGCTCCCCTGCGCGACCCGGCCCTCGTGCTCGAGTCGGCTGCCAAGGCGCTCGGCGCCTCGGGTGAGCTTGCCGAGCACATCGGCGACAAGCGACTGCTGCTCCTGCTCGACAACTTCGAGCACGTGGTCGAGGCGGCCGTCGAGCTCGCCTCGCTGCTGGCGCGCTGCCCGAACCTGGCGCTGCTTGTGACCAGCCGCGAGCCACTTCACCTTGCCGGCGAGCACGAGTACGCGGTCGACCCGCTGCGCCAGCCCGAGGCGGTGGAGCTCTTCATGACCCGTGCACTCGCGGCGCGCCGCGACGTCACCGCCAACGGTGAAGTGGCCCTCATCTGCGAGCGCCTCGACAACCTGCCTCTGGCCATCGAGCTCGCCGCTGCCCGGGTCAAGGTGCTCAGTCCCAAAGCCATCCTCGAGCGGCTCGAGCAGCGCTTGCCGCTGCTCGCCGGCGGCACCCGAGACGCACCCGAGCGGCAGCGCACCCTGCGCGCGACGATCGAGTGGAGCCACGAGCTGCTCACCCCCGACGAGCAGCGCCTCTTCGCCCGCCTGGCCGTCTTCCGCGGCGGCTGCACCCTGGAGGCGGCCGAGGCGGTCGCCGGCGCCGATCTGGACACCCTGCAGTCGCTCGTCGACAAGAGCCTGGTCAGGCTGCGCGACCGCGAGCGTTTCTGGATGCTCGAGACGATCCGCGAGTTCGCCCTGGAGCGCCTGCACGCCTCCGGCGAGGCTGATGAGCTCCGCCGCCGCCATGCCGAGTTCTTCCTGGGCCTGGCCGAGGAGGCGGAGCCGCATCTCGGCGGCGATCCGGCGAAGGGGCTCCAGCTGCTCGATCCGGATCACGACAACGTGCGCGCGGCCTTCGATCGTCTCGAGGCGGCAGGCGACGGCGAGCTCCTGGTGCGACTCGTGGTGTCCATGTCAGAGTACTGGGCGCTGCGCGGCCATCTGGCCGAAGGCGAACGCCGCCTGGCCATCGCCCTTGCCGCGTATCCCGAGCCCAACGCAGTGCGGGCCCGGGCGCTGATCGCTCATGGGCAGACAGTCGCCGATCCCGACCGTCGGCGTGGCATGGCCGAGGAGGCGATTGCGATCTCTCAGCGTCTTGGCGACGCTCGCGGACTCGCAGATGCCCGGTACGCCCTGGGCAATGCGCTGGCGATGACCGGTCGCTGGGCCGAAGCGCGCGACCTCATGGAAGAGAGTGTCGAGGCCTTCGAACGGCTCGGGGAGCCCTTCAAGATGGTGCGCGCGCGCCGCGGGCTGTCATGGATGCACGGCGAGCTGGGAGACGTCGCCCGCTCCCGGGAGCTCACCGAGCAGAACCTCGCGCAGGCTCGAGCGCTCGGCATCCGGCGCATCGAAGCCCGCTCGCTGGGCTCGCTCGGGATGGACGCCCTGGCCGAAGGTCGCCTGGCCGAGGCGCGGGCCATGCTCGACGAGTCCTACCGGATCGACGACGCGCTGGGGAACGCCATCTTCATCTCCGTCGACCTCGCCCGGTTCGCCGCGCTCGCCGCCGCGGAGGGACGCGACGAGCACGCGGCGATGCTGCTCGCCCGGAGCCGCGCGCTGCGCGACGAGATCGCCTGGACACCCGAATCATGGGCGGCGGATGAGTACGAGCAGACCCTGGCCGCCGTGCGCGAGCGACTGGGTGAGCCGGCCTTTGCAGGCGCATGGCAGCGAGGTTCCGGGTTGGACGTCGACGAGGCCGTGGCGCTCGTGCTCGGACGGGAACGGGACTAGCCCGCTTTCCCGGAGTTGCCCCGTACCGGAGCTAACGGGGAACTTGGCGCCTCGGGGCGGCCTCTGCCTTCCCGAAATTCCCGCTCCACGACAACTTCCGGTGAAGTTGCGGGCCGCGCCGCTGCTACTTCACCGTTAGTCCCGCCGGGCGGTAATTCCAGGTAACCACGACCGAGTCCACATCCCGTCCACAGGGCAACGGCACTTCCCCACACTTCGTGCACACGCGTCCCACACGCTGAGCACGACACCCCACCATGTTGTGGTAGCAACGACTCGCTGTCCACCACATGTTGTGGTTTTCGGCTTGACCCGAGGTTCGTGGCGTATTACAGTAGTCGTCCGAAACACGGCGCTCAGCGATGGCGCCGGACCGAGCCGAGGGACGCCCAGAGACCCGCCCAGCGCGGGCCGATTCCGCCCTCTCCCCGGCCAAATAGCAGCGCAGAGGGATGCACACCGAGATGGTCCGAACCGCCGCCTCCACGACGCCTGTCAACGGCACCACCAACGGCCACAGCACGGTGGCCACCGGCCCGGGAACGAACGGAGCCCACGGAACCGGAGCCCACGGAACCGGAACCGGGACGAAGGTGAACGGAAAGAAGGCGCGGGCCTATCGGCAGCTCTCCCAGGGTGAGCGGCGGACGTGGCCGGGACTGACGATCGAGCGGCGCTTCACGCGCCCCGGCG
>CAZXLP010000121.1:0-4747 GCA_964642085.1 uncultured Anaerolineaceae bacterium | reverse complement strand
CGAGATCGGCCTCGAGATGGCCCATTCGCTGCTGGAGCGGATGAGACCGCTCGTGTCGGGCACGTACATCATGCCCAGCTTCGGCCGTTACGAGCTGGCCGCTGAGCTGGTGCGCCGCATCCGGGCCGAGGGCCGCGTCACGGTACAGCCAGAGGTACGCGCTTGATCCGACGCGCCGCGTTCGCCGCCGCAGCATTAACCCTCAGCGCTGCCGGCGTGGTCCTTGCGGCCACGCCTCCACCGGGTCCGCCATACCCGGATCCGATCAACGATGTGGTCGTCTACGACCATGCTGGCGTGCTCCGGCCGGCGACGGAGGCCAGCGCCACATCAACGATCGTCGCTATCGAGCAGCGTGTCGGTGCCGAGGTCGTCGTCTACACCCAGTACAAGCCCGGCTCCGACGAGGAGAGCACCCGCGCGGACGCAAAGGCCCTGCTCGACGACTGGGGTGTTGGCCGTCAGGGGTTCTTCGACGGGCTCGCAATCCTGATCAACATGAACCGGCTTCAGTGCCAGCCCGGAGCTAGTGGCAATGGCCAGGTCCAGCTGTACGCCGGCGACGGATACAAGGCCGCTTACCTGTCCGACTCCGAGCGCCAGCAAGTCTTTGACGAGGACATGGTGCCGCTCCTCTCGCGCTGCGACATAGATGGCGCGGTCCTGGTCGCGCTCTCGAGAATCGACGCGAACGCGACGGCCGATCACGCGCGGATGCTGGAATCGGCGCGCATCCTCGACGCGGCGGTCGGCCTCATCGGCGGGCCGCTGGCATTCGTCTTCCTGGTCTCCGCCGCAGCCTGGTCGTGGGTGCGATACGGCAAGGATCCGGTGTACCTCGACGACCCATCCATCCTCATGCCCGCGCCGCCGACCGACCTCACCGCGGCCTCCGGTGCTGTCGTCTGGGAGGGCAGGGCGACACGCCGGGCCCTGACGACGGCAATGCTCGACCTGGCCAGCCGCGGCGAGCTCAGCTTCCGCGAGGAGCGCGGCCTCCTCGGCATCGGCAAGAAAGCCGGCATCCAGCTCGAGCTCCAGCCGACCGACGATCCGAACGTCCTGCGCAACCGGCGACGCCCGCTGAGCGATGCCGAGGATTACGCACTCGGCCGTTTGCGAGGTATCGCCACGCCGTCCGACAGCTATTACATCGAGCCCGACGACATCACCAAGTTCGGGCAGTACGCGGCGAAGTTCGACGAAAAGATCGAGAAGCACGTCACTGCCAAGGGCTGGTTCCGCGAGCCACCTGCGAAGGCCGCCAGCCGTTGGCGGAGCCGCGGTTGGGTTGTCGTCGTCCTTGGCATTATCGCGTTCGCAGGAGGCCAGGCCCTGCCCAGCGGTGGTCTGACCATCCTCGCAGTTGCACTGGTCGCAGCGGGTCTCGTGATCCTCCTCATCGCGCGCTCGATGCCCGCCCGGACCATGGCCGGCGCGGTGATCTTCGCGATGCTCGCGGCGTACCGGCGCACGTTAGGGAAGACGATGGAGCAGGCCCGCTCGATGCAGCAGGTTGTCGAGGAGGCCAAGCTCGACTGGCTCGAGACCCCCGATCAGGCCGTTGTCTGGGGCACGGCGCTCGGCCTCCAGGGAGACGTGGAGCGGGTCCTCGCCCGCAGCGCCGAGGACGCCCAGGCCGGCGTCACGGCGTACAACCCGTGGTTCCCACTGTGGTACGGCTCGGGGTTCTCGGGCGGCCAGTCCGCAGGGGCTGGAGGGATCGCTCCGGGCCTCTTCTCCGGATCGCCCATGCCCGACTTCGGCGGGATGATGTCCGCGCTCGGCAGCATCGGCAACTCTCCCAGCTCCAGCGGCAGTGGCTCAGGCGGATCGGGCGGCTTCAGCGGCGGCGGAAGCGGCGGCGGCGGCGGCGGAGGAGCCGGCGGCGGCTTCTGAGTCGATCGTTAGACTCGCTCACACATGGGCGCGGTCGAGACGATGGACGAGTTCTTCGAGCTGCTCAATGCGGGTGAGCGCGAAACGGCAGTCAAGCTGATGGATGAGAAGGCCGAGATGCGGGTTCACGTGCTCGGGAGCGTGCGCACAATGCGCGGCTTCGACGAGGTCAGCGGCTGGTTCCTGCGCGCCGACAAGGGACTGCGCATGATCCCCGGCGGCGTTCGTGACACCGGCGTGAACTACGAATGCGACCTGCTCGTGCTGCGTCCCGGCGCACCCTCGCAACACCTCGATGCAACATTCCGCGTGGAGGCGGGAAAGATCACGGCGATCAACTTCGCGCCGCGCTGAGGCGGCGCCTGGACGTGGCTAGGGTGCCGGCGTCGCTGCCGGCGGCGGGATGACTATGAACTGGCCGACCTCGATGTGGTTGGCGTCAGGGATCTGGGGATTGGCGGCGAGGATGTCGGCAACTGTGACGTCGAACTTTTTCGCGATCTTGGCCAGCGTATCGCCCGACTTGATCTTGTGGAGCCTCGGGCTCGGCTCGGCGTTCGCCGACGCAGTTGGCAGCGGTAACCCCGTCGGCGTGGGGAGGACGGCCAATCCCGACGCCGCGGCCGAGGGCAAACGCGATGGCACGGTCGCGAACGACGGACGCGCGGTCTCTTGCGGGCTGCCGGCGAGCAACCCGGGCACGAGGATGACTGCTGCAACGCCGAGGGCGAGGATGATGACCACAGCGACGATCGTGAGCAGCCGACTGAATACGCCGTTTACTCGCGATTCGCCACCAGCCTGAGCGCCGAAGCGGCCGTCGATCTCCCACGAAGGGACAACGTCTTCACGCTGGACACGATCGTCCGTCTTTGGTGACGGTCGTGGCCTCGTCGAGCGGCTGGCGAGGAAGGCCGGCACCACGGCGCCATCAGGCTCCTCGAGATCGACTGGGTCGGCGCCAGTCTCGTCATTCATCTCCCTGACGACGCGGTCCGCAGGTGGGGTGTAGCGAGGAGATGCGGCGGCGGGAGGCGCTGCCGGGGCGACGCTGTCGATCGGCGGAGCATCGAAGGCCGAGAGTTGCTCTTCCGCGATGGGCTCGGTCATGAGCGCGCCTGCGGCGGCAGTAGCCGCGCCATCCGGAACGAACGCCGCCATCGAATCAGGCCAGCCCTCGTCAGGCTCATCCGCGGCCGGCGGGCCGGCTGCCGGCTCGGCCGCAGGAGGAATCGATTCGGATCCGGACATCGAAATCTGCGCGGTGCCAGGTGCGCCGGCCGCGCCGGCCAAGCCGGCCGCGACATCCGCTCGCGGGTCAGGCGTCGCGCGGCGGCCGCCCTCGTAGCCCTGGGGCAGCGGCACCGGGCGCGCGGCAGCGCGAACGGCCCAGTCCTGGAAGATGGGACAGCCCGAGAAGTTGGGTGAGAGGCAGAACCGCTCCTGGTGAGCGACGGTTCGCGGCGCCGGCACTTGCTCCGCATAGCAGCGGTGTCGGTAGTCGGGTCGCTCGGAGCGGCGGTCGCGGTCGAGCTCGAGGGCGACGAAGGGACAGGCGTCAGGCCCCACCTTGGACAGGGTTCCCCTCGGTGCCATGCGGGGCGATTCTACGCGGCTGCTGCCTCGAAGACTTCCTCTTCGGACATCTGCTGTTGCTCCGGACCGGCATGCAGGACCATGCCCGCGCCGACGGTGTCGAAGGTCGTCTCATCGATCAGGATGAAGCCGCCGGTCGTCCGCGACAGGTCGTACGGGTCGAGCAGCAACGGTCCGCTGGTCTTCAGCCGCACGCGCCCGATCTCGTTCAGCCCGAGCTCGGCAGCGTCCTGGTCGCGGTGGAGGGTATTGACGTCGATCCGGTAGCGCAGGTCATCGACGACGGCCTTGACCGTCCGCGTGGTGTGCTTGAGCAGGTATCGGCCGCCCTCTCGCAGCTGCGAGTCGGTCATCCAGCAGACCATCGCATCGAGCTCGTTGGCAACGATCGGCTGGTTGTGCGGGCGACAGATCATGTCGCCGCGCGAGATGTCAATATCGTCCTCGAGCAGTATCGAGACCGACATCGGCGGCGCGGCCAACTCCAGCTCCCCATCATGCGTTTCGATACGGGCGATGCGCGTCCGCTTGCCGGAGGGCAGGACCATGACCTCGTCGCCCTTGCGAAAGACACCGGCCGCGACCTGCCCGGCGTAGCCGCGGTAGTCGTGGTGCGCGTCGGTCTGCGGGCGAATGACCCACTGCACGGGGAAGCGGGCGTCGATCAGGTTCCGATCGGACCCGATGTAGACGTGTTCCAGGTGATACAGCAGCGACGGACCCTGGTACCAGGTCATCGCCAGCGACCGAGTCACGACGTTGTCACCGTGCAGGGCTGAGATCGGGATGAACTGGATGTCGTGGACGTCGAGCTTCTGCGCCCACGTCGCGAAGTCGGCCTGGATCTGGTCGAAGACCTCCTCGCTGTAGCCGACGAGGTCCATCTTGTTGACCGCGACAACGAGGTGCGGGATGCCCAGCAGCGAGGCGATGAACGCGTGCCTGCGCGATTGCTCCAGCACGCCCTTGCGAGCGTCGATGAGCACTATCGCCAGGTCCGCCGTCGACGATCCCGTGACCATGTTGCGCGTGTACTGAACGTGGCCGGGCGTGTCTGCGATGATGAACTTGCGCCGCGGCGTCGCGAAGTACCGGTAGGCAACGTCGATGGTGATGCCCTGTTCGCGCTCGGCGCGCAGGCCATCGGTCAGCAGGGCGAGATCGACCTGCGAGTAGCCGCGCCGGCGGCTGGTCTTCTCGATCGCCGCCAGCTGGTCCTCGAAGATCCCCTTCGAATCGAACAGCAGCCGGC
>CAZXLP010000120.1:0-4767 GCA_964642085.1 uncultured Anaerolineaceae bacterium | reverse complement strand
GTCAACGTGGTAGCCCGCGGTCAGCTCGGCGTACATGCGGCGCACTCGTGCCGGCGTGTCACGCAGCCCTTCCCGGTCAGGATCTTCGCCTGTCTCGACCAGGATCTGGCGAACGGCCGCTTCGACGGCGTGATGTCCGTCCACGCCCGCGCTGCGGCCGTCGCCCCCTATGTCGGCCGAACTCAGCTCGTAGCCTTCGTCGCCAATCTCGTGCTCGATCTCGTTGACAAGCTGCCGAACGCGATCTTCCAGCTTTCGATCCATCCACCCGATTCTGACACGCCCTCATCCTTGTCCTCTCGTTGAGTGACTAGCGCGGCGCGATGGCCGCATTTCTTGTCATACGCCACCCGCAGTGGCACTAAGTGAGATATCGACCTGCGTTCGCGCGTCGAACACGGCCCTCCAAGCGTGGATTTGGACGAATTACCTCGCCCAGAGGGCTGGTCCGTTGGATAACGCTGCTGGGATTGGCGTATGACAAAACCGGACGCTGGAATCCGGCTAACGCTTCGCAGGCTGCCGTATGACAATGCCGATCGTGTCGAGCGAGGATCTCAGCCTTCAGGAGCTCTACGGCGCGCACTCCATCTGCTTCGGCTGCGGGCCTGCGAACCCCGACGGCCTGCACATCCGCAGCTTTCCCGACACAGACTCGGTCCACGAAGTGGTCGCCGATTGGACACCGGAACCGCGCCACGAAGCGTTTCCGGGTGTGCTGAACGGCGGGATCATCGGGACGCTGATGGATTGCCACTCCAACTGGACCGCGGCGTACCACCTGATGAGGCAGCACGGCGTCGACAAACCGCCGACGACGGTTACGGCCGACTACCACGTCCGGATACTCAAGCCGACGCCGACGGACGGCCCGCTTCAAGTACGCGCCTGGGTAGTCGAGTCGGCCGAGGATCGGGCGACTGTCGAGGCAACCCTGGAGGCCGGCGGCGTAATAACCGCCACGTGCCGCGGAACCTTCGTTGCGGTCAAACCAGGGCATCCCGCTTATGGCCGCTGGTGAGCCTCCGCCGTCCTGAGCAGGTCGAGCAGGGCAGCGCTCAGCTCGGCCGGGCGGTAGCGCATCAGGTTGTGACCTGCGCCCGGGAAGCGGCGGATGTCCGGCGCCGAGAGCCCGGCCTGGGCTCGCGCCCGCGCGACGTCCTGGAGCGCAATTTCGCGCTCGCGAGCCGTCTCGTCGTCCGCGGCCCCACTCTCGGCCACCGCGATCTGCAACGGCATCGGTAGGCCGCCGAGAGTCTCCAACGGCCGGTAGGCGAACATCGCCTCGATCGAGCCCCGCAGCACGTGCACGCGGGTAACCGGGCCGACGTGGCCGGCGTGCTTCTCATCGACCGCCGCCCGGGCGGCCCGCTCCTGGTCGGCGTCCCAGGTCGCGGGATCAAATTCGCGACGGTCCGCGAGGTAGGCCTCCATCGAGGCCAGCACCTCCGGTGGGTCGCCGATGGACCGCTCGAAATCGGCCGCTGTCATGCCCGTCGCCTCGCCCAGCTCCTCCCAACCGCCGTCGACCAGCGACACGGCAGCGACGGAACCTGGCTGGATCCAGGCCATCGATGCGCCCACCATCGCGCCGAGGCCGTGACCGGCGACCACGGCCGGCGGGCCGTCCGCGTCGATGCCGAAACCGTTGGCCACGAGCACGGTCAGGGCGTCGAAGGCGAGCGACTCCAGGTCGTAGCCGGTGCGCGGTGAGTCGGACAGCCCGTGCCCGCGCAGATCCAGGGCGATCACCCGGGTGTGCTCGCGCAGCTGCCGCGCGACCGGCGCCCACGCCCAGGCCGTCGCGCCCAGGCCGTGGATGAGCAGGACAGGTGCCAGCCCACCGGCCCCGCCGCCCCAGTCGAGGTAGTGGATGCCGTCGCCGGTGTCAGTCCGGACGATCAGTGAGTCGGGCTCGTGGGCCACGCTCGATAGGATAGGAACGTGGCTCTCAAGCGCCGGGGCACGCAGGCCCGCCGCAAACCCGGTCGGCGCGTCTCGCTGCCTGCCGCCGCCGAGTATCAGCATCAGCCGTTCGAGGTGCTGGTCGGGATGGCGCTTGACGGGTTGCCGCTCGGCGTCAGGAAACTGCTCGAGAACGTGGCTGTGGTGATCGACGACGAGCCGTCACCCGAACAGCTGCGCGGCTCGAGCCTCCGTCCGAGTGACACCCTCTACGGGCTGTACGAGGGTGTCTCACCGGTGACCTACGGCGCCGGGTACTCACAGTTCCCGAACAAGATCACGATCTTTCGGCTGCCGCTCGAGGAAGACTTCCCTGACCCGGAAGAGCTCGCGCTCGAGGTCCAGCGGACGGTACTGCATGAGCTCGGCCACCACGCCGGGCTGGACGAGATGCATCTCAGAAACATCGGAATCCGCTGAGTCTCGGCGCTACGATGATCGCGGCTTGCGACAGGTGGGGCTTGCACTAGGAGGGGTCCTGATGGCCGGCTTCACTCTCTTCACGGATAACTACATCGCTGGGCTCGTGACGAGGCCCTCAAGAAGGCCGCGACCGAGATCATGCCCAAGTT
Source organism: uncultured Anaerolineaceae bacterium (assembly GCA_964642085.1). Taxonomy (GTDB): domain Bacteria; phylum Chloroflexota; class Limnocylindria; order Limnocylindrales; family CSP1-4; genus JALYGJ01. Next base: position 2,230 of record CAZXLP010000120.1, on the reverse strand, counting down.
CACGCAGTGTCCGCGCGACCACGTCCGAGGATGAGTTGAGTTTGCGTGTTTGCGCAACAAGTGACAGAATGAAGCTCGAATGACGAGCGCAACCTTCGTAACCAGCGAAATGGACAGGCAGAAGTCGGCGATTGTCGCCCGCGCACTATCTGATCCCAAGCGGCTGTGCGTGCTCGAGACGCTGGCTTCCGGGGAGCGTTCCGTCAGCGAGCTCTCGCGCGACGTCGGCTGCCAGGTCCCCAACATGAGCCAGCACCTCGGCGTGCTCCGCTCGGCCGGGCTTGTCAGCACTCGACGCGAGGGCACGACTGTCTTTTACAGCCTCACCGACCCACGGGTCATAGAGGCCTACCGGCTCATACAAGACATCTCCCGCTAAAGGCGGAGAAAGGACTCAACAAGCAATGGCAGAGATCAAGGTCGCGACGGACGCCAACTTCCAGGAGCTGGTTATCGGAAGTGACAAGCCGGTCGTCGTCGACTTCTGGGCGGTCTGGTGCGGGCCGTGTCGAATGGTCGCGCCGGAGATGGAGAAGCTGGCCGAAAAGTACGACGGCACGATCCAGGTGGTGAAGGTCGACGTTGACGCCAACCCCGTCCTTTCGCAGGCGTTCAACATCATGAGCATCCCGACGATCGCGTTCTTCCGCCCCGGCAAGGACGAGAACGGCAACGCATTCACGCCCCAGGGCGTTGTCGGCTTCCGACCGCTGGAGCAGCTCGAGGCCCAGTTCGGGCTCAAGCAGTACACGCCAGTCGCCGCACCGGCGCCGGCAGCAGATCAGACGGCCGACACCGCCGCCTAAGCCATTCGTTCGCCACAAACAACAAGACCCCGGCTTCGGCTGGGGTCTTCTGCTATCTGCTCCGACTCTCTCCGGCGAAGCGCCACGCTACGCGAAACCACGCCTCCAGCCGGTCCAGGGCGTGATCGTCCCACTCGTGCGGAGCGACCCGGACCCAATCTTCCCCGCGCGATGATGGTCCGCTATCCGGAGTCCGCATTGCGGCCTCGGCGATATCAGGACCCAGCCTGAGCTCGACCGCACCCGCCTCGTCGACCGCAAACGGCCTACCTCCGCGCCGGTATTCGCGGCCGCTGGCGCTCTCGACGACCGTCACATCGCCGGCCTCGTCGACCAGATCCTGCAGATGCTGCTCGAGCGTCATGTCGGCCGAGATGTCCTTTGCCATGTCAGAAGCCTACCGGCCGCATGGCGATCCGAATGCCGATGACATTGGCAAAAGTCGGTTCACTGGAGCCTAAGGGCTAGGCAGCACGCAGGATCCGGGTCTCAACTGAGCGTGAGCGAGCGCGTGGACCGGCCGGAGGGCCAGCCTTAAGGCTTGGTTGAGCCAGTTATGCCCATGTGGTTGGCATTCCCGAGGTCAGGCGGGCCGGGGTCGCCGCGGTCCGCAGACTCAGACGGCGACCGGTTCGCGGTACTCCCCGAAGACGGCGCGGAAGACCCCGCACATCTCGCCGAGCGTCGCGTATGCATTGGCGCACTCGATCAGCGCGGGCATGACATTCGCCGCCGTTGAGCCGGGCTGCGACGACAGGTCGCGCAAGCGCGCAAGCCCGGCCGCAACACGCGCCGGATCGCGCTCGGCACGCGTACGCGCCAGGCGCGATAGGTGCTTCTGGCGCGACTCCTCACTCACTTCGAGAAGCGGAATGGACAGGTCCTCATCCGGATCGGCGTACACGTTCACGCCCACGATCTCACGCTCGCCCTCGTCGAGCTCGCGCTGGAACCGATACGCAGCGTCGGCAATTTCCTTCTGCGGGAAGCCCGCTGCGATCGCCTTGACCATGCCGCCGTAGCCGTCGATCTCGTCGAGGTAGCGCCACACCTGCCGTTCGACCTCGTTGGTCAGCGACTCCACGAACCACGAGCCGCCGAGTGGATCGACGGTGTTCGTCACGCCAGTCTCGGAAGCGATGACCTGCTGCTGTCGCAACGCCAGCATGGCCGCCTCCGCGGACGGGACGGCCCACGCCTCGTCGTATGCGTCGGTGTGCAGCGACTGCGAGCCACCCAGGACGGCCGCCAGAGCCTGGATCGCGACGCGTGTCAGGTTGTTCAGGGGCTGCTGCGCGGTCAGCGACACGCCGGCGGTCTGGGTGTGGAAGCGCATCCAGGTCGACCGCTCGTTCTCGGCCCTATAACGCTGCGTCATCAGCTTCCACCAGATCCGCCGCGCGGCGCGGAATTTCGCGATCTCC
>CAZXLP010000119.1:0-4892 GCA_964642085.1 uncultured Anaerolineaceae bacterium | reverse complement strand
GGAGGTCGACGCTGACCGCGCTGTTCGAGGCGGCATACGACACGGTGTCGCTGCCTCCGGCGCCGACGACGAGATCGAGTCCCGTGCCCGGCACGAGGGTGTCGGTGTTGCCGCCGCCATCGAGGCGATCGTTCCCACTGCCACCGTCAAGCAGGTCGTTGCCGCCGTTGCCGCACAGACCGTCATTGCCGCCGAGGCCGCTGATCGAGTCGTTGCCGCCGAGCCCGATGATGCCGTCGGGCCCGGCCGTGCCGGTGATCGTGTCATTGGCCGGGGTCCCTACCCGGTTGATGAGCACGTCGCGGCAGAACGAGCGCTCGTACGCCCCGATGTCCGGCGCCGATCCGTACGGACGGGGGACACCCCGCTGGTCGCTCGTTACGCCGAACGCGGTGATCCCCGTGTCCAGGGCCGCGGAGCTCGGACCGAGAGCCAGGGTGGCAGTCGGACCGCCGTTCTCGGCCGGCGACGCGATGTTTCCCACTCCGTCCAGCGGGAACTTTGGGTCGCCGAGCACTGTCGTCGGGTCGACCCCCTGGCTGAAGCACGGCGAGGCCGTGCCGCCCGGCACGAACTCGAGGTTGTGCGCGTTTGTGTACGACAGGGCCTTCCCGCCGCAGTTCCCGCCAGCCTGGGGATGGGCCGCGATCGTGTTCTTCGCTATCACCGTGCCCAAGGCCGCCGGCTCGACATAGATGCTGCCCCCATCGCCGCCCACGGGGCCGCCAAGGTTGTTACTGAAGGTCACGTTCTCGAGCGCAACGCTGGTCAACCGGGACGGGGATGCGTACATCCCGCCACCCTTGCCGCTTGCGCCCTGGCCGTTGAATGCGATGGTCACGTTGGTTAGCGTGGCGTTGCCTGCGCCGGTAATGGAGATGCCGTCCCCATCCCTTGCCTTGTTGGAATGGATCGCCACGTTGGTCAGCGTCGTACTGTTGGCATCGATCGTGTGGATCCCACCACCCGACCGCTGGGCGGTGTTGGCGCCGATCAACGAGTCGGTCACGGTCAGTGTCGTGTTAACAGCCCAGATCCCGCCCCCGTCAGAGGGGAAGGTCGGGCCCGCCGCGGCGCTGTTTCCCGTGATCTCGGAGCCTGCGATCGAGACGGTCGAGGCGGCCGCCCAGATGCCACCCCCGTCGGCGCTTGAAGCGTCCGACGCCGTGTTGAGACTAACCACGACGTCGACGAGGGAGAGAGTGGCAGCGACCGCCTTGATCGCACCACCCGCGGCGAGTCCATAGCCATCGGTGAGGATTAGCCCTCGGAGGGTCAGCGAATCGCCAAAGTCGTTGAGCTCGAAGATCCGGTCGCGGCTGTTCCCGTCGATCGTTGGGTGGCCCTGGCCGACAATCGTCAGGACGCCATCCACGTCGAGATCACCGATGCCGACGTAGCCCATGGTTGCGCTTTCGGAACCGCCGAGCGCGAAGCCGTACGTGCCTGACGGCATCGTGATGACGTCGGCCCCGAAGCCCTGTGAACAACCGCCGAAGGGAGCGTCCGAATTCGCCGCCTGCACGGCCTCTCGAAGCGAGCAACCGGTGCCCGTCCCGGTCAAGTCGAACTCGTCGGTGGTCGTTGTGACGGTGATCGACAGGGCACGGACCGGCGATGCCGGCAGGAGCGTGGCGAGCAGAACGGTTGCAACCAAGACGACGAGACGGAAGCGACGGAATGCTGCCATCGGGGTCCCCCTCCCGGACGTGACGGTAAGCACAGATCGTAGGCTGGTCGTCAAGTGACGCGCCCGACCTACGGTCGCGTCTCCTCGGACGCTGTGACCGCCCGAACGTGGGCCACGAGCTCCGTGACCGATACGGGCTTCGCGCCGGCCCCCTCGGTAGGAGGCCGGCGCGACTCGGACGTCAGGACCGTTGGTCGTCGGTCGAGGTCGGGGTGGGGTCGGCGTCGGGGTTCCGCCGGCCCGGTGCAGTTCGTCGTGCAACTCGCGGACGCGGTCGTACCGGCCACCCCGGCCGGGTCCACCCCAGCCGCCTCGTCCGCGGCCGCCGCCGATCGCGGCCCGGAACAGGCCGAGGAGCAGGAAGATGAAGAGCAGCGCGCCGAGGAAGCCGAAGAACGCGACGCCGTGGTCCCGACCGTACCCGTAGCCCCCGAGGTACGGTCCCACAGCCTGGCCGGGCGCGACGACGACCTGGCCACCCTCGACGAGGCCCGCGGTGACGCCCGCGTTGTATGCAGTGATCCCGATGGCCGCCGCCCCGGCGACCAGGATGAGCGCCAGCAGTACGCCGGCGACCGTTCGTCCGTTCATATCGATCGTTTCTCCACTGTCGGCGATCGTCTTCGACCGCCTGTGGAGCCATCGTCGGGCTCGATTGTGAGCAGGCCATGGAGACGGGGCGGAGGTCCCGCGGAGAACGGCCTCGCGAGCCGGGCCTGCGTGTAGGCTTGCCGGGTGCCAAAGAGACGAGCCCTGGCGGCGGCGATCGTCGTTTTGGTGCTGGCGGTCGGGTGCGGAAGTGCTCCTTCGAACCCCGATGGATCCCAGCCCGAGGCCTCGGGAGCAGGCACCTCAGGGTCGAGTGCGCCCGGCGGTGGCGAGCTTGCCGCGGCGATCGCACCAGTCCAGCCTGTCGTCGCGCAGTCGGGTGAGGTCAGCGGCGAGATCGGGCCCGATGCGCCTCTCGTCCTCGAAGCCGTTGGCCCGGACGGCGCCAAATTCCGTGCCGACTTCCCCGCTGGGGCCACAGCCTTCCCCCTGACCGTCACGATGCGGCCCCTGGCGTCGGTCGGGGGTCTGGCCGGCGACGTCGAGGGCGTTGTGTTCGAACCGGCCGGGACGTACCTCATCGCGCCGGCCGTGCTCACCATCGACGGTCCCGTGGCCCGGCAGGCGAATGCACGTGCCTTCGGTTACCAGGAAACGACGGAAGGCGGGGCCGCGTTCCCGGAGATCGCAGCCCCGGCCGCGGGGCCCCTCAAGGTCATCATCAGCCACTTCAGCGGCTACGGGGCCACGACCGACAGCCCGCCGAAGTGGAACATCGGAAAGATCACCGCGAGGGAAGCGAGCGAGCTCATCGCCCTCGAGAAGTTCGTCATGGCCAACGCCTATTCGGGCCTCAAGACAGGCCTGCTCACCGAGGCGCAGTCAACCGAGATCATCAACAACGCCATGCAGGGGATCATCGATGCGACGAAGCGGCTCACTGCCAGCGAGATCGAGCGGGCCAAGACCGGCAACCCCGATGCGGCGACACAGGTAGAGCTGATCACCGCTATGGCAGTGATCCTTGGGGCTGCGCGTGCCGATGAGCTCACCGGCCGGCCGGGCTCACCCGAGGCCATCAAGCAAGTGGTCGCGATCCTGGACACGTACGAGAAGGCCGTGATCAAGCACTGCGAGACGAACCACGACCTGACGGTCCTGACGCTGATCTTCTCGCTCTCGCAGCAGCTGCAGCTGCTGGGCCCTGACAGCGCTGCCGGACGGGAGGCCGGGTGGCGCGGCTGCCTGTCTGTCGAGGTTCGGTTTCGGACCACGATCACCCAGTCCGAGATGTCCGGAGAGATTCGATTCGGAGCGATCGTCCCGGCCACCCTGCTGTTCGGGGACGACCCTCCCCCGGAGACCCCCTACACCGTCGCATCTACCCTCAGCTTCGGCGATGACGTGTGCTCGATCAGATTGGCGGTCGACGACGGGACCTTCACGGTGACGCGCGTCCACCTCATCCCCGCAAAGCCGGCGTCTACGCCGCCCCAGACCAAGGGTCTCCAGCCCGTACCGCCGCTGGAGATTGTCGACGCCACCGTCGAGTTCTCGATCGGCAACCCACTGATGCGTCCGGAAATCCGCGGCCAGTGCTCGGACCAGGAGTCGACGGAACCGCTGGCTCTCGAAAGGTTCTACGGCGGCCTCCACCCGACGGAGACGAGAGGTGGCGGCAACTACGTCTTCACCGGTGGCTACACGATCCCCGGCCCCGGCTCACCAGTCCTCGCCAAGCGCACGATCGAGCGCGAGTTCGGGGTTGGGATTCGCCAGTTCTATTACTCCACGACCATCATCGAGATCGTCCACACGCCGAAATAGGGGACGAGAAACGCTCTTGTACGGCCTGAGCCGCTCTGAGCTTGCGGCCCTGCGTCGCCTCTCGACGGCGGACCGCATCCAGGCCTACCTCGACGGCATCCAGTACAACCTCGAGGCCGAGGGGGACACGCTCCGCTCGCCGCGCCGCGTCCTGCGCGACGGCACCGCCCACTGCGCCGAGGGCGCCTTCCTCGCCGCGGCCGCGTTTCGCGTGAACGGGCAGCCGCCGCTCCTTGTCGACCTCATCGCCGTGCGCGACGACGATCACGTGATCGCGGTGTACAGGGAGAAGGGCCTCTGGGGCTCGGTCGGGATCTCGAAGTTCGCCGGCCTCCGCTACCGCTCACCGGTGTACCGGACGATCCGCGAGCTGGTCATGTCGTATTTCGACCACTACTACAACTGGGATGGCGAGCGGACCCTCCGCGGCTACTCACGGCCGATCTCGCTCGCTCAGTTCGACCGGATCGGCTGGATGACCACTGAGGACGACCTGTGGCCGGTCGTCGAGCACCTCGATCGGGTCAGTCACACGAAGGTGGTCCCACCCGCCCTCGTCCGCCGCCTTCGCCGGCTGGATCGCCGCTCGTACGACGCCGGGCTCCACGGCGCGCCAGGGAAGTAACCCTCAGAGAGCTCCCCGGAATTGGCTCTTGACACGCAGCGACGGGGCGCGTATACATCGCCAAGCGATATATCGCCAGTCGTAAGAGTTGGAGTCCGATGGAACCCAAGATCCCCGGTTTCGGGCGGTTTGCCGAACCGTCCCTCCTCATCCTCGTCAGCCTGAGCGACGGGCCGAAGCACGGCTACGCGATCATGCAGG
>CAZXLP010000118.1:0-4927 GCA_964642085.1 uncultured Anaerolineaceae bacterium | reverse complement strand
TCGGCATCAACCTGCTGCGCGAGGGCATCGACCTGCCCGAGGTGACGCTCGTCGCGATCCTCGACGCGGACAAGGAGGGCTTCCTGCGCTCGGCGTGGGCGTTGATCCAGGTGTCCGGCCGCGCGGCACGAAACATTGCCGGCGAGGTCGTCATGTACGCCGATCGGATCACCGAATCGATGAAGGTGGCGATCGACGAGACCAAGCGGCGCCGGGCCGCGCAGGAGAAGTACAACGCCGAGCACGGGATCGTGCCCCAGACGATCGTCAAGGGCATCCGCGACATCAACGACCGCCTGCGCGCTGTGGCCGAGGCTTCCGGGGCATACGAGGCCGCCGGTCGCGCACGCGAGCTGTCACAGATGTCGCGCCAGGAGATAGGCAAGCTCGTCGGTCAGATGGAGGCCGAGATGCGCGCCGCGGCCAAGGAGCTCGACTTCGAACGCGCCGCAGCGCTGCGCGACGAGATCCAGGACATTCGGCTACGGGTGCTGGACGAAGATGCCTCTGTCAAGGTCGCCAGGGCGGCCGAGAAAGCCGGCGCCGCGAAAGCGGCTCCTGAGCTTGAGGCAATGGCTGCCCGGCCGACGGCCAAGCCGACCGAGCGCGCGGCTGCGCAGCGGGCAGGCTTGCGGCGTGGGCGCCGCGCGATCGCCAGGGGCGAGGTCGACGGCCTGGAGGTCACCTCGGTAACTGTCCTGCCCGCCGAAGACGAGCCGGCCGATACGCTCGACGGCCAACCATTCGACGGGACAGAAGAAGGGACTGCGTCCGACTGGCTGCCGGGCATCCGCGACGAGCACGATGGGGACGACTCGGGCTGGATGGCGCGCTGGCTGGACAGGCCGACATGGGACCGGCGAGTAACGCCCAACGTGGTCAAGCGAACCGGCGAGCGGCCGAAGCGCCGGCGCAACCGGTGACGATGCGCCATCAGAAGGCGGCCTCGTTCGCTGCCGCCACGAAGTGATGTCTGCCCCGGAGGTCAGGCGCGCTCGAGAAGGGATGGACGATGGCTGAGCTATCAGTCCTGTTGTCGATCCTGGCCAGCCTGGCAGTGACCATTGGTGTGATCGTCGCGCTCCTCCAACTGCGCGATCTCCGGAAACAGCAACAGGAAGAGATCGCGATCCGCCTGATGTCCCATTTCGGCGACGAATCCTTCATTGCCGCGTTCTGGCGCGTCCAAGACTGGGACTTCAAAAGCATCGAGGACTTCGAGGCTCGGGCTGCAAAAGCCGACTGGGTCGCCTGGTATGCGGCGGGAACATTCTTCGAGCTGATGGGACTGCTTTACAAGCGTGGGCTCGCCAGCTTGGACCTTCTCGACGACCTCCTCTCAAATCCGGTTCTGTCGTTCTGGAACGCGACTGCGGTGGTGACAGTCGGCTATCGATCGAAGCACGACGCTCCCCAAATACTGGAATCGCTCGAGCTTCTCGCCCGCGCGATGGACCAGCGATTGACTGAGTTGGGGGAGCGCCATCCTCCGTTCAGGGAAGGTTGGGGGCCGGCGCCCGACGGGTCAGCTGACGACGCTAGCGGCTAAGCGCGTCCTCGCCCGGCCCGATCCTTTATACCCGCGGATTTCGCTTACAACCCAGGTCCTCGACGGGTTTCGGCTGCGTCTCAATGCGTGTGATCCGCTGATAAAGTCGAGCAGATGGACCGGTCACGCACAAAACTCGTCTGCACAATCGGCCCTGCCAGCGCCGAGCGTGTCGGCGACCTGGTGGCGGCTGGAATGGACGTTGCGCGAATTAACTTCTCGCACGGCACTCCGGACGACCACAGGGCGTACGTCCACGCCGTCCGCGCTGCGGCGCACAGCGCGCGGCGCAGCGTGGCCGTGATGATCGACCTGCCCGGCCCCAAGATCCGTCTCGGCGAGCTGGAGAACGGCGCAATCACGCTGGAGACAGGCGCGACGTTCACGTTGCGGCCCGAAAGCGAGGCGAATGCTGCTGCCGCAGGTCTGGCTGCGCCGCCCGAGGCCGCCGACACCACGACCGCGCCGCCCGAGGCCGCCGACACCACGCCCGCCCCAACCGAAGCGGCCGAGGCGACGACTGCGCCACCTGAGGCCGCCGCCACCACGACTGCGCCACTGGCCGCCGCCGCCACCACGGCTGCGCCACCGGAAGCCGCCGAGACGACGACTGCGCCAGCGGAAGCCGCCGAGCTCACTGATGAACCGTTGGCCGTCGATGAGACATCACCCGCCTCGGACGAAGTCGATGACACACAGGGTTCAGCCATGGCCGTCAGCGAGCCCACGCGCGCGCCGGAGGTCCTGGGCGACGCCTCGGGCGCACCCGTATCGACGGCCAGTCTGGCTGCCCAACTGGAGGTAGGCGACCGGGTTCTGCTTGCCGATGGAGCGGCCGAGCTTCGGGTCACCGCAATCTCTGGCGCCGCGGTCGAAACCGAGGTCGTCCACGGCGGCATGGTGCGGTCGCGCTCGGGGGTGAACATACCCAGCAGCCGTCTGACCGGTGACGGGCTGACTGACCAAGATCGTGCCGCGATTCCGCGCGTGCTGGAGCTGCGTGCCGACCTCATTGCGCAGTCTTTTGTCCGCGGCGCGGAGGACGTGCGGGCGCTGCGTTCCATGTTGCCTGCCGACGGCCCGCGCGTCGTCGCCAAGATCGAAACGCGCGCAGCGGTCGACAGTTTCGACGAGATCTTGCAGGTAGCCGACGGGATCATGGTTGCGCGGGGCGACCTCGGCGTGGACATTCCGTTCGAGGAGGTCCCGCTCGTGCAGAAGCACCTCCTTCAGAGCGCGGCAGCTGCAGACAAGTTCTCGATAGTCGCCACCCAGATGCTCGAGAGCATGACGGGAGCGCCGCGGCCGACGCGTGCTGAGGCGAGCGACGTCGCGAACGCGGTTCTGGACGGTGCCGACGCGGTGATGCTTTCGGCCGAGACCGCAATCGGCGCATTCCCGGTCGAGGCATTGCAGGCGATGGCCAACATCTGCCAGGCGACGGAGCGCGACGGCGGCGTGAACCGCGTTACCACGGGCGATGGACAGGTCTCAGCTGCCAAAGCGGTCATCCTGGCTGCCTCCGAGATGACCGGCCGGAGTGACGTCGGGGCGATCTGGTGCTTCACGCGGACAGGTCACACGGCCGAGATGCTTTCCATGGCCCGCCCGAGCGTTCCTATCGTTGCATTCACGCTGAGCCCCATCGTCGCGCGTCGACTTGCCGTCAGACGTGGGGTGATCCCGATGATCCTGCCCGCCGGTGGCTCGGGCGAGCCGCTGATAGCGCGGATGGAAGGAGCCTGGCGATCGCAACGTGATCGGTCCAGCTACGACACGGTGATCCTCGTGACGACGTCGCAGCAGCCGACCGGAATCAACCGCTGCGAGGTTCACCGGCTTTCCGGGCAGGTCGCCAGCCGCCAGTAGAACTGGGCACGGTTCGCGTTCTGGTCCAGCCCGAATACGACGATGGCTATCGAGGGTCGAGGACGGGACTGCGTTACGCCGGACAAGGCAAATGCCGCCGTCCAGGCGACTGTCTACGGCCGGTTGCTGCCTGTCGCGGAGACCATCGCTCGGTAGGCTCGCCAGCCGGCAAGCTGCGTCGCCGACACGGTGGTGGGCAGTCCCTTCGACGCGCGGTGTTCCACGGCGCGGAGCCAGCGGCGGCGCTCGCGGGTGAGCTGCGGGCGCACGTTCACCACGAGGCCACCTACGACCTGGCGCTGGTGTCGGCGTCGAATGTGCAACTTGCGGCGCTCGTGGAGCACGTAGCCCTCGTCCCCGACAACCTGCTTTGTCAGCCGGATCACCGCGTGCACGGCCCGGACATCGTCGGTCGGGAACGAGAACGTCATGTCGTCGGCGTAGCGGGTGTACGTCGCACCGACCTTGGCGGCCATGGCGGCAAGTCGGGCGTCAACGCGTCGATTGACGAGGTTGCTCAGCCGTGGGCTGGTTGGTGCGCCCTGTGGTAGCGCGTTGCGATACGTGGTCAGGCTGAGGAGCAGCCCGGTCGCCTCGGGGTCCCAGCCGAGATCGGCGAACAGCCTGCTGATTCTGCCGGCGTCAGTCGAGCCGAAGAAATCCTGGATGTCCATACGCAGCACGACGGCCTGTGACGTATGGCGCGCCGCGTGCTCGACCGTGGAGTGCCCGCGCTCGAAACCAAGTGCCAGGGGATGGATCGCGGGACGTGCCACAAGCCGAGTGAGGATCAATCGCTGGACCTTGCGTAGCGGTTGCTCCGGCGCCGAGATGTCACGCCAGCCGCCACCCTGCTTGGGCACCTGGAACGTCCGGTAAGCGATAGAGACCGTCCGGAGCTCGCGTTCGTCCATATCGAGCCGCCGTGCGAGCTCGGCGACGGTCAGCGTGCGCTGCCGCGGTGACGGACGGCGGCCGCTTTGCGATGGAGCCGAGGTGGCTCCGAGGAGTCGTCGAAGCAGGTCCATTTTCACCCGACTGTAGCGTCGTCGGCGATTGGGGAGGGGGCGGGCAGGTCGCCCGCCCCCTCTGGCGGCTGCCTTGCACTCGGATGCGATCCGATCGACCCTGTCTCCAGAACGTCCGTTGGGACGCGGCTGACGAAACATCAGCCTGTGCTCTGCGTTTGAGCACCACCAAGGCAGTCGACAGGTATCGTAACTACCGGCCGCAGGTTGGTCGACCGCCCGCGGTACGCTTGACGGGACGCGCGCAGGTGCTGCTCGCGACGTCATGAAACCGATCAGACGTTCTATACTCCCGCAGGTGTCCGCCTCACCCATGCCTCAGGAATTGCTCGTCGTACGCGGCGCGCGTGAGCACAATCTGAAAAACATCACCGTTGAGCTGCCGCGCGATCGTCTCGTGGTGATCACCGGTCTGTCCGGCAGCGGCAAATCCAGCCTGGCGTTCGACACGATCTACGCCGAGGGTCAGCGGCGCTATGTC
>CAZXLP010000117.1:0-4957 GCA_964642085.1 uncultured Anaerolineaceae bacterium | reverse complement strand
ACATGGTCATGCCGTCTGCGAGTGACGACATCTCCAGCACGATTTCGGGGATCGACCGGCTCTCGTACCCGGGTTCGCGCTGCTTGATGAACCAGGCGTTCTCGGCGAAGCGGCAGGCGTCGAGAAACAGCGGCAGACCGTGCCGTGTGCAGACTTCCCGTACCGCGCGCAGATTCGCCATCGACACCGGCTGGCCGCCCATCGAGTTGTTGGTCACGGTCATGAACACGACCGGGATGGACTGGACCCCGCGCTCAGCAATCAGTCGCTCCAGCGCGGCGACGTCCATGTCGCCCTTGAAGGGCATCAGCGCCTGAGGGTCATGAGGGGGCGTGAGGTCGACCGCTTCGGCGCCGGTGTACTCGACGTTCGCCCGCGTCGTATCGAAGTGGGCGTTGTTGGGCACGACCTTGCCCGGGCCGCCAAGGACCGAGAAAAGAATCTTCTCGGCAGCACGGCCCTGGTGCGTCGGAATTACGTGCTTGAACGGGAACAGCTTCTGGACCGACCCCAGGAAGCGGTACCACGACGGCGAGCCGGCGTAGCTCTCGTCGCCGTGCTGAATGGCCGCCCATTGGTCGCGGCTCATAGCGCCCGTGCCTGAGTCGGTCAGCAGGTCGATGATCACGTCGTCGGCGTGGACGTTGAAGAGGTTGTAGCCGGCCGCCCGGAGCGCGGCCTCGCGTTCGGCCACGCTCGTCATGCGGATTGGTTCGACCGAGTGGATCCGGAAGGGCTCGATGATGGTCTGCCAGCGGTCCAAGTGGCGAGCATACTGTGCCGGCAGCGCGCGGACTTCGAGGGGTAAGACGTTGACCAGTAGCGCACCCGGCGGGTCACCAACCGACCCTGGCAGCCAAGCCACGTCGGTCAGCTCCGCCACGCCTTCGCACGCTGCTGCTGGCGCTCGCTTCGATTGTCGTCGCCGCGGCGTTCGTGCTCCTCGTCGTGACGGTCATCGCGATCATCGTCTGGGTCGTGCTCGGAGCGGCGAACGCGCTCCCCGACCCTGATCGAAAGTGGCCTCGGCTCTCGGCCTGGGCGCTCGTGGCGATACCGGCGGTCGCGATCCTGCTCGCGTTTCTGATCAACCGCGGCGGCGAGGGGCGCACCTTCTATGCCCAGCAGCGGGCGAACCGACGTGTCTCGATGCTCCTGTTGGTGGCGATGGTTGGGCTCGTCGTTGCGCTGGGCGAGGCGATCGCCGCCAGCTTCACGTTCGACGCGTATGGCGCCCTGGTCGGCGCCGGCATCGCGGTCATCGCCGGCGTGGGCGCAGCCGCGTTCGCCCACTTCAGCGGCCCCGGTGCAGTCCTCTCATCCACCCGCGCTCGCCGGCTCGAGCGGCCCGCCAAAGGCCGTGATGGAGTGCTGCTGAACGTGGTCGACGAGCTATCCGTCTCCGCGAATATGCCGCCACCGACTGTCTATGTGATCCAGGACGAAAGCCTCAACGCGCTCGCGGTTGGCACCAGGCCCGGCAACGCGGCATTGGCCGTGACCAGCGGGATGGTTGATCGCTTCGATCGCGAGCAGCTCCAGGGGGTGGTCGGCCACGAGCTGGCCCATATCCGCAATCTCGATTCCCGCTACGGGGTGTATGTCGCGATCCTCGTCGGGCTCGTGGCGCTGGTGACTGACGGCTTCCTGCGCATTGTGATCCGAGCCTGGGCCGAGGGAGCCTTCTTCAGAGGGGCCTCCCTTGTTGACGACGACGCCAAGGGCGCCATCGCCGGGCTGGCCACCGGGGTCGTCTTCGGGCTGTTCCTACTGCTCATTGCGCTGCTATTGCGCGTGTTTGCGCCGATCGCCTCGCTCCTCGTCCAGGCTGCCGTTAGCCGCCAGCGCGAGTTCCTGGCCGACGCGACAGCCGTCGAGTTGACGCGCAACCCGACCGGTCTGGCACGGGCGCTGGGAGCGCTACGCGACGACCGCGACCCGCTCGATTTCGCGAACCGCGGCAGCCAGCACCTGTGGTTCAGCAACCCCGTTGGCCTTGGCCGGCCCGGTGGGGCGCGGGCGAACTGGCTCGCCACGCATCCAACGCTGGACGCCCGAATCGAGCGTCTCGGTGAGCTCTACCCGCAGCTTGGCGAGGTTGCCGGGGCAGAGGGGAGGCTAGGCGCGGTCGAGCGCCTGTAGGACGTCCGCGACGAGGTCGTCGATGTGCTCGATGCCGACCGACAGGCGAACCAGCGCATCGGAGACCTCCAACGGCGAGTTTGCCACCGAGCCGTGTGTCATCACGGCCGGGATCTCGACCAGCGACTCGACACCGCCGAGCGATTCGGCGAGCGCGAAGATGCGCGTGCCCTCGGCGAAGCGCCGGGCGCGTTCCTCGGCCGAGCGGCCGTCACGCTCGGCGGGCACGAAGCTCAGCATTCCGCCGCAATAGCGCATCTGGCGCGCGGCCAGCGTGGCCTGCGGGTGCGCGAATGGGCCGCTGGCGAGTCCGGGGAAGTTGAGTGTCTCGATATCGTCGCGCCCGGCGAGCGCCTCGGCCACCGCGCGGGCGTTGGCGGCGTGACGCTCGATACGCAGCGCGAGTGTCCGCAGGCCACGCAGGACGAGGAAGCAGTCGAATGGCCCGGGCACCGCGCCGATGGCGTTCTGGAGGAACTTCAGCCGTTCGTACAGATCCGCGCGCGACGTCGCGAGCACGCCGCTGACCGTGTCCGAGTGACCGGCCAGGTACTTCGTGGCGGAATGAAAAACGATGTCCGCGCCGAGCTCGAGCGGCCGCTGCGAGAGTGGCGTCGCAAACGTGTTGTCCACGACGAGGAGAGGTTTCTCGCCGCGTGCGCCGGCATGATGCGAGAGTCGCTCGGCTATGGCGGCGATGTCGACGATGCGCAGGTGCGGGTTGGTCGGCGTCTCCAGCCAAACGATGCGTGTGTGGCCGTCGAGGTGCTGGTCGAGCTCACCAATCGGGTCGCCAGCGAAGTCGTGGTAACTGGCCTCCACGCCCATGTCGCGCAGCACGCGCTCGAAGTAGCGATACGTCCCGCCGTAGACGTCGTCCACGCACAGGATCCGCTCACCCGGCAGCGCCAGGGCCGCTATCACCTGGGTCGTCGCCGACCCGCTGGCGAAGGCGAGGCCGTGTGCGCCTGTCTCAAGGAGCGCGATCGCCTCCTCGAGCCGGGCACGCGTTGGGTTGCCGGTGCGCGCGTACTCCCATCCTCCGCGTGGCCGCCCGACGGCTTCCTGGGCGAATGTCGCCGTCTGGTAGATCGGTGGGGCGACTGCTCCGGTCAGTTCGTCCGGGTGCATCCCGGCGTGCACCGCCAGCGTTGCCGGCTGCCAACTCGGATCGGCGTGGGAGGGTGCGTGAGGGTGTTCCCCCGCGGTCGGGCGGTCGGGAGGGGCCTGATCGGTCATGTTGCCGTCGCCCAGAAATCGCGCAGGAGTTTGTTGAACTTCTCCGGCTCCTCCAGTTGAGGGTTGTGTCCGGAACGCTCGAAGACGACCTTCGGCGCACCCAGCCTCTCGGCCAGCGCGCGATCGCCCGCCCAGAACCCGTCTCGCATGATCGACTCGTCGACGCCGGGCCACGCGCCCTCGACGACAAGAATCGGAAACCCTCCGCTGGCAACAGTTGCCAGATCGATCGGCGCGTCGCCTGGCCACGGCTCATGACGCGTCGCCTCGACCGCCTCCCAATCGGCTTCAGAGTATCCCGACGTATCGGGTTCCCGGCCTAGCGCCTTCGACCACGCCTCCCTGAACTCGCGGGCCGTCATGCCGGCGGCCGCCTCGAAGACCGGTCGTAGCGCGGCCTCGAAGCGATCCGCTGCCGGATCGCCGCGCACGATACCGACCGCTAGTGGTTCGATCACGACGAGCGATCGGACGAGATCGGGCCGCATGCAGACCGCTACCAGGGCTACGACCGCGCCATATGAATGGCCAACGAGATGGCCACCGTTTCCGAGCAGTCTCAGTACAGCTTGCGCGTCGAGTTGCCAATCCGGCGGCCCGGCGTTCTTGCTGCCACCGTAACCACGCCGATCGAGGAGCACGACCTGGTAATCGTCGGCGAGCTCAACCTGACGAGGAAACGTTTCAGTACCCCATCCGAACATCCCGTGAACGAACACAGCACGGGGGCCCGTACCGAACATCTCCGCGTGGACACCGTCGTAATCGTCCGATCCGTGATCGGGCTCCACTGGTTCTACCGAACGGTCGAACGGCGCCTGGTCGGTCATTCGCCGGCGAGGATAGCCCAGCCAGCCGCGAGTGCCCGTGCCCACCAGCCCTGCCGTCCCTATGCCCCTGGATATCGCCCGCATCATTACGTGAGCGTCAGTCGAACCGTTAGGCGGCCCGACGAGCGTTCGGACCTTGCCCTTGTCGACCTCGATATCGCCTGGATCATTGCCAGAGACTTTCGAAGCGATAGCCGTGCCCGATCCGGCGGCGTGGCCGCTCCAAAGGGCGCCTATCGGCACGGCTCACGCTTCCATAAGGATGGGAGCGATATCCGCTCTGATTGGACCCTATCGGGGTCGCGATACGGCGCTCGATAGAATCAGTGGCCCCAGCGCGACCAGCTCCGCGACCAGCCCACGAGAGGAGACCCACGCCCATGCCACGCCCCCAGGTAACTGTCGTCGGCGCCGGCAACGTCGGTGCGTCCGTCGCCCAGCGGGTGGCCGAGGCGAGCCTGGCGGACGTGGTGCTGATCGACATCGTCGACGGTCTGCCCCAGGGCAAGGCGCTTGACCTGGCCGAGGCCGCGCCGGTAGTCGGTCACGACATGAAGATCACCGGCACGAATGACTATGCGGACACGGCCGGCTCGGACATCGTGGTGGTCACGTCCGGTCTGGCCCGACAGCCGGGGATGAGCCGCGACGACCTGCTGTCCAAGAACGCGGGCATCGTCCGCTCTGTCGTCCAGCAGGCCATCCAGCACTCGCCGGATGCGATCCTGATCATCGTCACCAACCCG
>CAZXLP010000116.1:0-5011 GCA_964642085.1 uncultured Anaerolineaceae bacterium | reverse complement strand
GGTCGGCAAGGGCATCACCTTTGACTCGGGCGGGATCTCGCTCAAGGATCCGCACGATATGCATCTGATGAAGTACGACATGAGCGGCGCGGCGGCGATTCTGGCCGCGGCTGCGGTCGTCGGTCGGCTGGGCCTGCCTCTCAACCTGATCGCGGTCGCGCCATGCACCGAGAACCTCCCTGGCGGCCACGCCACGAAGCCGGGCGACATCGTCACGAGCATGAGCGGCAAGACGGTCGAGGTGATCAACACCGACGCCGAAGGTCGCTTGGTGCTGATCGACGGCATCAGCTATGCGCAGCGGGAGGGTGCCACGCGCGTGGTCGATGTGGCCACGCTGACGGGCGCCATTCGAACGGCTCTTGGCCGCCATTACACCGGATTGTTCGGTCGGCCCGAAGCCTTCGTCGACGCCGTTCGGAGTGCGGGCGAAGGGGGTGGTGAGCGCCTGTGGCCGATGCCCTTGTCGGACGAGTACCGCGACGAGATGAAGAGCGAGATCGCCGACCTCCAGAACTCCACAGGCCGTGGGCTGGGCGGGGCCATCCTCGCGGCGGCATTCATCGACGCGGTCGTGGATCCCGAGACTGAGTGGGCGCACCTGGATATCGCCAGCACAGCCTGGTTCGAGGAGGATCGACCTTTCTCACCGAAAGGGCCCCAGGGGCCTGCGGTCAGGACGCTCGTCCAACTGGCTGCTAGCATCGCCGCGCGAAACTCGTAGCCCGCGGCACGAACCCGCGTGCGGGCCTTCACGGTCCAATTGCGACGATACGCGAAGCGCGGCTGCCAGGCCCCGAGGAGGGACCGGGCGCCGGTCGCGGGCCGCGCGCCGTGAATCGATAGAACACAAGGAGTCTGCAGACATGCGCATGGTGCGTGCTTTCCTGGCGGCGGCCGTGGTTGTCATGGCGATTGCGCCGGCGGCCGTGCTGGCCCAGGGTCCACTCGAGATGACCACTGCCTTTCCCTCGGTGGTCGCGGATCCCGGGGCAACGGTCAATTTCCCGGTGACGGTCATCACGGACACTGCGCAGCGCGTCGATCTCAGGGTCGTCAGCCAGCCCGAGGGCTGGTCCACGACACTGCGGGGCGGTGGCTCGACGATCGCTGCGGTCACCACCAGCCCGAACCCAGACCTGACAACGGAGATCTCGGCCAAGTTCACGGCAGAGGTAGAGCTACCAGAAACGGTCGCCCCGGGCCCGGGCCAGGTCGTCATCGAAGGACGCAGCGCGGCGGGCCTGACGACCCAACTGACGCTCGACATCGTGACCGAGGCGCAGGAGGCGGGCTCAGTGGCGCTCGAGGCCGAGTTCCCCAACCTCCGCGGATCCACGACGAGCACCTTCAGCTTCAACCTAACACTCACGAACGACACGAACTCGCAGCTGACCTTCGGCCTCGAGACCGACGCTCCCGCTGGCTGGAACGTCGCCGCGCAGCTGGCCGGAGAGGAACAAGCCGCCACCGCAATCGTGGACGCTGGTTCGGATACAACGATCACTGTCACGGCCGATCCACCGGCCGACGCCGCCGCCGGCGAAAATCCCATCATTGTTCGGGCGGTAAGTGGGACAACCGTGGCGGAGACGGCGCTGACGGTGGAGATAACCGGCAGCTTCTCCATGGCGCTCACCACGTCCGATGGCCGGCTCAACGCGCGCGTGGCGGCCGGCACCCCAACCACGCTCAACCTGGTCATCCAGAACACCGGAACCGCTCCCCTGACCAACGTCGTCCTCTCGGCGACACCGCCGGGTCGGTGGACGGTGACGTTCGCGCCAGAGACGATCGCCGAGATCGCGCCTAACGCCCCGCCGGTGACCGTGGTAGCAACCATCACGGCCGCCGGTGATGCATTGGCAGGCGACTACATCCTCAACATCCGTGCCAACAGCGAAGATGCAACCGACGCGATCGAAATCCGCGCCACGGTCGAGACATCGCCCATCGGCTACCTGATCGGCATCGCCATCCTCGTCGCCGTCGCGATCGGGTTGTTCGTCGTTTTCCAGCGTTATGGCCGTCGCTGAGCGCGCCGCTGACCATGCGCCGGCGCAGCGTGCGGCGGCGATACGAACCCGCGGGCTGACCAAGCGCTACGGCGAGTTCACTGCGGTCGACAAGCTCGACCTCACGGTTCGCCACGGCGAGGTCTTCGGCCTGCTGGGCCCGAACGGCGCGGGCAAGACGACGACGATCCTGATGTTGCTCGGCCTGTCCGAGCCGTCGGCAGGTGCCGCGCGGGTGCTGGATCTCGATCCGGCGCGAAATCCCGTCGCGGTGAAGCGGCAGGTGGGCTACCTGCCCGACAACGTCGGCTTCTACTCGGGCATGACGGGTCGCCAGAACCTGCGCTACACGGCCAGGCTCAACGGCCTCGACAAGAAGCTCGCCGAGGATCGGATCGATGGCCTGCTGGCACGAGTCGGGATGACCGATGCAGCGGACATGGCCGTCGAGAAGTACTCGCGCGGTATGCGCCAACGCCTCGGCCTGGCTGACGTCCTCGTCAAGGATCCGTCGATCATCATTCTCGACGAGCCGACGACCGCGATCGATCCGGCAGGCGTCGTCGAAGTGCTCGAGCTCGTCCGCGAGCTGGCCCGCGATGGGGCGGCTGTCTTGCTCGCCAGCCATCTCCTCCACCAGGTCCAGCAGGTGTGCGACCAGATCGGCATCTTCGTCGCCGGCAAGCTGGTCGCGAGCGGACCGGTCGAGAAGCTCGCCGGCCAGCTGGGCACGGGCCCTATCGAGATCGAGGTTGGCGCCCCGCCACCGCTCGACGCTGTCCGCGAGGCGGCCTCCCGCGTGCGCGGCGTCACCTCCGTTGCCGATGACGAGCGCGACAGCCGGATGCTTGTCGTCAAAGCCGATCGCGACGTGCGCGGCGACCTCGCTCGCGCTCTTGTCGGCGCGGGGCATCCGCCATTCCACCTTCGCCGCCGCGGAGACGAGCTGGACGAGATCTACCGACGCTTCTTCTCCGCTGAAGTCCCAGCAGAGGCTCCTGTATGACCGCGCAATCAGAATCACTTCCGATCCGAAAGAAGCGCAAGAAGGCCAGACCGCCGGGTTCAGCTTTGCCGCGACCGGCTGAGCGCGCGCCGGCAACCGTTCGTGTCTCCGGTTTGCGCGCGCGTTGGCGCGTGATCGCCGCCAAGGAGTTCGCCGATCACGTCACCAGCGCTCGTTTCCTCGTGGTCACCATCGTGTTGACACTAGCTGCCGCGGCGGCCGTGTACTCGACGGCGGGCGGCCTGGGCGGCATCGCCTCCGACGTTTCCGGCGAGCCATCTGTCTTCCTCGTGCTCTTCACCGGCCAGGTCGGCGACATCCCGCGGTTCACGAACTTCGTCATGTTCCTGGGGCCGTTGCTCGGCATCGCGTTCGGCTTCGACGGCATCAACGGCGAACGCTCGGAAGCGACGCTGCCGCGCCTGCTCTCCCAGCCGATTCACCGCGACGACGTCATCAACGGCAAGTTCGTCGCCGGCCTCGCCGCGATCGGCGTGATCCTCGTGTCGGTGGTCGGCATCGTCGCCGCAATCGGCATCATCCAGCTGGGGATCCTCCCGAGCGCGGAGGACGTCCTGCGCATGATGGTCTGGGTCATCCTGAGCCTGGCCTACATAGGCTTCTGGCTGGCCCTCGCACTGCTGTGCTCGATCGTGCTCCGCCGAGCAGCGACGTCAGCACTGATGGCTTTGTCGGTGTGGCTAGTCATGACGGCTTTCCTGGGCTTGATCATCGGCATCCTTGCCGGCGTCTTGTCGCCCGTGCCGGCCGACGTGGGGGAGGGCAGCACCCAGGCCCGTGCCAATCTCGCGCTTCGCGTCAACCTCGCCCGCCTCGCCCCCAACCAGCTGTACGAGGAGGCGACCCGCATCGTGTTGGACCCGCGCCAGCGGACAGTCACGCCCGGCCTGGCAACGCCGGGCCAGGTGAGCGGCGCCATCAGCGGTTTGCTCTCGCTTGACCAGAGCCTGCTCGTCATCTGGCCACAATTCGTGGCCCTTATCGCGGCCAGCGCGGGCACGTTCGCCGTCGCCTACGTGTCGTTCATGCGCCAGGAGGTCCGCGCCTAGCTGGCCTCTCAGAGTTTGGGCGCCAGGGCGTGCCTCGGCCGCTCGAGCGCTCTGTTCTCCACGATCGCCGCTCGAGATCGCTTCGCTCCGCCCATGCCGATGACATTGGCAAACCTGGCTCAACGCGGGCATAACGTTCGGTTATCAGCGGCTCTTCACGCTCATTGGGCGCTCGACACGCTGAGATCCGGACTCAAAGCGAGGGCTTAGCGCTTCGCAGACGGCGTTATGCCCGTGTGGTCAGCATTTGCCAGTCGAAGCCTGGCGCGACTCGACGGGCACATGCCGCCCGGCCATGCCAAGGCGACGGAACGGGCCGTGGCAAGGGCCGCTGGACCGGGCCGGCTTTTTCTCCGCAGTGGCGCTGTGCGCCCTGCTGCGCGGTCAACGCGTGGCTCCCGCCGATGGCAGGTGACCCGCGTCTCCCTTGCGGGTATCCTCCGCCAATGAAGGGCGATCGTGTGGAGGCTGTAGTCGACACGGGCCAGGGAACGCAGACGTTTGAGATCGTCGCGAGCAGGGCAGGTCGACGGATCGAGATCACAACGGCCCGAGGCGTCGTCGAGGTCAGCGAAGTGACCCGATCAGGCACGCCGGTCAGGACCGGCCGATTCATGGCCAACCGACTTGTAGCGCTGGTCGAGCACCCCGCGCTGGAGGGCAACGGAGCCGGAGTCGATGTCGAGACGCGCCGGCGAATGGGGCCCGAGGGCGGGCGTTCTCGCACGCGCCGACCAGAAGCGGCCGGGGATACTCCGCGCCAGTTGACGGTGCTGGGCGACGACGAGGGCGGGCCGACCGACGACGGCGCCTAGGCGCCAGTACGCCCTGGGCCCACGAGGTTCCGCTGGGGATCTGGGCCGCCGTTCCACACCATGGAAGTAACGGCCATGCGTGAAGCTGATTTCGCGCGGCACTCG
>CAZXLP010000115.1:0-5039 GCA_964642085.1 uncultured Anaerolineaceae bacterium | reverse complement strand
CGACGATTCTCGACACTGTCGACGTCAGAGGGCGGTGAGAAATTCCTCGATCGCCCGGACGACGTGCTCCGATTGCGGCTGGCTGACGAGCATGCCCATGTGATCGGCGTTGATCTCGACGAACCGGCCGGTGGAGGATAGGCGCGCCAGGTCGCGCTGCAGGTCGATGTGGGCGGGTGACCCGACGGCGCTGACGACAAGAAGCGGTAGATCGCCGAAGTCGCTGCCCACCGCGCGGACCTGTGCCGCGCTCGTGTGCCACGCCTCCAGCTCTTCGGCCGATGTGTCCAGGTGCGACGCCCACTGGTTGACGGCATTGGCGGCCGGACGTTCTTCGGCGGGTAGCTCCCAGAAGTCGTCGGACGGAGGGGTGAGCTGGAACACGCCAGCGTGACCCAGCCATGCACGGATGCGATAAAAGGTGGCAAACCTCAGCTCGCCACCACCATCCGGATGAGTCGTATCGAGCAGTGCCAGACCGGCCACGTTTTCCGGGTACGTGCCGGCAAAGACGCGTGCCGAGAAGCCGCCATACGAATGGCCGACGATCACATATGGCGGCGGAATGTCAGCGGCCGAGAGCGCTCTCGCGAGAGCGTCCGCCGCGTGTTGGGAGTCACGTGGCGCCCATGGCCCGCGGCTCCAGGCCATCCCGGGCCTGTCGAAGGCGACGACGCGATGGTGCTCGCCCAGCGCCAGCCCCACCCAGGCCCACAGAGAGGACGGGGTCGCCGCGCTGACATCCAGGACGATGGTCGGTCCGTCAGTGGCCGACCCCCACGATCGGAGATGAATCTCCTCGCCGCCGCCGATGTCGACCAGCTGTCCGGGAGGCGGATAGAGCTGGCGCTCGTTGTTTTCAGCGTTGGCCTGCACGGTGATGCCCGAGAGGGCGATCAGCCCGATGACCGCCAGGATCCGCGTCGCCGCGCGAGCCAGCCGCCGTCCGAGCCGCCCAAGGGTGGAACGGCGAAGTCGCATTCGACAATGCTCGGTCGCCGGTCGGGCTCCGGAAAGTCGGCTGATGGTCCGGTGCCCGACGTTATGCTGAACGGACCAGCGATCTCAACGGAGGCACCCGAGCAGAAAATGCCGACCTACCTCGACACGCACCAGCACATTCCAGGGTTGACTGCCGTGGCGTTGGCCGACGCTCATCAGCGCGACGTTGAGGTTGGAGAGTCATACGGCGTCAGGTATGTCCGCTACTGGTTCGACGAAGCGACCGGGCGCGTGTATTGCCTGGTCGAAGCACCAAGCCCGGAGCTTGCCGAACGGGTCCATCGTGAAGCGCACGGCTTCGTCGCGGATGAGCTCGTGGAGGTTCTCGAAGGGGCCTGAGCTAGCCTCCAGCCAGTGCCGCCGCGTCGCGCAAGGCTGCGTCCAGCGTGGCCGCCCGGCCTTCGCGCCACGAGATCTGAAACGCGCTGCCCAGTTCCTCCTGGAGGCGCGCCATGTCCTGGTCAAGGGCAGCCTGGTCGGCCATCGATAGGCGGGCTCCCGTCCGTTCGCGCATTGTCGATGCCGCGGCCAGAATTCGCGTCGCAGCTGCCGCCTCGGATGGTGGGACTACGGCCGAGAATCGTTCGAGCGCGGCACAGATGGCCGGGACGTCCCCCAGCCGGCAACGGGTCTGGAGCGCTTCGTAGAGCATCGACCGCGCGCCGACGGCATCCCCCTCCTCGTTCGCCACGTCGGCCAGCAACGTCATAAGTCGTGCCTCCCCACGCGCATCGCCCATCTGTCGGTAAATGGCCAGCGCCTGCTGATATCGCTCGCGCGCGGCGGAATGATCTCCGTGGCGCATCGCCGACTGCCCATAGCTGCCGAGGACGTATGCGGTCGCCCAAACATCGCCTGCCGCCGCCTGGATGGCCTCGTCGTATCGTTCGCGGGCAGCGTCTTGGTCACCCTGGCGGTCGCAGGCGTCGGCGAGGTTCACGAGCGCAAACGCAATGCTGGGATCACCTTTGGCCCTGAGCAGGATCGCCTTCTCGTAGAGTTCTCTTGCCCGCTGGTGGTCGCCCTGATGAAGGGCAGCGTTAGCCAGGTTGTGCAAGGCGTACTGGACGCTCTGACCGTCTCCCAGCTGCTCGTGCGTCCTGAGGCTCTGCTCGTGGAGACGTACCGCGGCCCCGTGATCTCCCTGGCCGGCGGCCAGAATGGCCGCGCCGGTCAGCACGTCGGCCCGAATGGCTGATGGCTCGCCGGCGGTCATCGCCAGCACGCGCTCGAGCGATTCGCGCCCTTCGAACAGGTAGCCGCGAATTTCCCAGAAGCGCCACAGCCCTGCGCCGAGCTCAAGCGCCGCGGGGGCGCCGCCCGGCTCGTTGAGGCTCCAGGCCAGTGCTGCGCGCAGGTTGTCGTGCTCTGCTTCCAGCCTGTCGAGCCACGCCGCCGACTCCGGCCCGCGGAAGAACGCAGGGGCGGCCTCGCGAACAAGCTTGAGATACCAGTCACGGTGGCGGGCATAGGCGCCCTCCGATTCACCTGCCTCGAGCGAATGCTCACGCGCGTAGCCCCTCACCGTCTCGAGCAGCCGGTAGTGATCCAGCTGCCGATTGACGAGTGACTTCTCGACAAGACGCGTCAGATGGTCGATGACCTCGTACGACTCGACGTCTGGTCCGATGCAGACTGCTTCCACGGCCTCGAGCGTGAAGTTGCCAGCGAACACCGACAGGCGCCACAGAACGGCGCGCTCAGCGTCGGGCAGCAGCCCGAAGCTCCAGTCGATCGCGGCGCGGAGCGTCTGATGGCGGGGCATCACCGTCCGGCTACCGCCTGTCAGCAGCCGGAAGCGATCGTCGAGGCGCTCGGCGATCTGTTGGACGCTGAGCGCCCGAACCCGCGCCGCGGCAAGCTCGATGGCGAGCGGAATGCCGTCCAGCCGGCGGCAGATCTCGATGACGGCGGCCACGTTGTCCTCTGTCAGCGAGAACGTCGGGTCGGCGGCACGCGCCCGCTCGCTGAAGAGGCTTACAGCTTCGAATTGGGCCGTCTGCTCGACCGAGACGGCTTTGGTGTTGGCCGGTAACGACAGCGAGCGAACCGGGTAGATCCGTTCCCCGGCCACGCCCAGCGCCTCGCGGCTGGTGGCCAGGATGCGCAGTCCTGGGCAGGAGCGCAGAAGGTCGTTGGCCAGCCGCGCGGAGGCTTCGATCACGTGCTCACAGTTATCCAAAATGAGCAGTGCTTCGCGCGAGCGAAGATGGCCCAGCAACGCCTGGTTGGCATCCGCGTCCGATGCCTCGGCGATGCCGAGAGTGACGGCCACCTGCTGGGCGACCAGGCGGTCGTCTGTCAGCGTTTCGAGCTCGACCAACCATGCCCCGTCGACGAACGTGTCAACGAGCTCGGCGGCGACCTGCAGGCCGAGCCGGGTCTTGCCCACGCCGCCCGGCCCGGTGAGCGTCGTAAGCGGTGCCTCGGTGGTCAGCTGTCGCACCTCATCCACGTCGTGCCTGCGACCAACGAAGCTGCTCATGTGGCGCGGCAGGTTGTTGGGCAGCGTAACCAGCGAGCGGAGCGGCGCGAATGCGGCAGGTGCGCCCGGTGAGTTGAGTTGATAGAGGTGCTCGGGCTGGGCGAGGTCCTTCAGCCAGTGCTCGCCAAGATCGGTGAGTGAGGTCCCGGCCGGGAGGTCGTTCGCCACCAGATCACGCGTCGTCTGCGACAGGAGCAGCTGGCCCCCGTGGCCTGCGGCGGCCATCCGAGCTGCGCGGTGGACATCCATGCCGACATACCCGGCGCGCTCCGTCGCGGTGGGCTCGCCTGTGTGCAGACCCATGCGCGCGCGTACGGTCGCGCCCGCCGGCCAGGCGTGACTGGCGATCTGCTGCTGCGCCTCGAGCGCAGCCGTAACTGCCCGGCGAGCGCTGGTGAAGCTGTGAAACAGGCCGTCGCCCGCGCGATCAAGCTCGGTGCCACCGTGGCGCGCGAAGATCGAGCCGACCAGGTCGTGGTAACCGACCAGCAGCTCGCCGTAGTCATCACGCAGCGTTGCGAGGAGGCGGGTGGATCCCTCGAGATCCGTGAAGACGAAAGTGACCGTGCCTGTCTCGAGGCGCGGTTGGGCGTCTGCCGGTAGTTCCCTCGGGTCGGTCACTGAAGGTAGGTTACGGGCCGCGTTCGGAGTGCGGCAATCAGGCCCCGGCGAGGCGCGCTATGACCGGCGCGAGCACGTCCATGTGAGCCGGTTTGATGGCGAGGTAATTGATCCCCCAGCGCTCGCGGCGATAGATCAGTTGATCAACGATCTCGTCCGTGTCGCCGAGCAGGTAGTGCGGGCTGCGCGCCATCTCGTCCTCGGCGATGGGATGGCCGAGCGCAGGCGAAGGGCCCGACCGATGGCCGTACTGCGGATCGACGCCGAACACGATGACGTTGATCTCGAGGTCTGTCGAACGTTCGCCGGCCGCCTCCCGGATCCACTTGATCTTCTCGTCGATCGCAGACTCTGTGACGTCCGTAAGGTCGTGACCGCCTTCGCGGAACGCCCGCGGATCGAGTCCCACGATCTGGGCTTCGCGCGCCGCGTAGCTGAGCACGCGCCGCGCGCCGCCGCCAATCAGGAACGGCGGATGCGGTTGCTGGACGGATCGCGGCATTCCTTCGAGCCGCATCTGGGGGTAGGCGTCGTCGGCGTCGCGTTCGATCCGGCCCTCGCCGAGCGCCTGCTTGAGCAGCGCGACGGTCCCCTGGAGCCGCGCTACGCGTCGGCCCGGAGCGTCGAACGCCATGGCCGAGGCGTCGTACTCAACCCGAGCCCAGCCGGCGCCCAGACCAATCTCGAGCCTGCCCTCGGTCAGCATGTCCAGGGTCGCCAGTTCCTGCGCGAGGATCACCGGATTCCGAAAGTCATTGTTGAGCACGAGGGTGCCGATCCTGAGGTGCGTCGCCTCAGCCGCCGTCTGGAGCAGCTGCAGACTGGCCATGCGCCCGAGATGATCGGTACCGAGCAGGATCCCATAGCCCTCGGCCTCGGCGCGCTGGGCGAGATCGAGCAGGGCGCGTCGGGTGGGCTGATCGCTCTCCAC
>CAZXLP010000114.1:0-5073 GCA_964642085.1 uncultured Anaerolineaceae bacterium | reverse complement strand
GGTTGTCCTTGGGGAAGGCACGCAGATGCTCGGTCAGGTCCTTGATGCGCTCTGTAAGCAGTGCGATCTGGACCTCAGGCGAGCCTGTGTCTGTCTCTGATCGGGCATACTCGGCCACGATCCCTTCCTTGGCTTCCCGCGCCAGGGGCACCCGTTCCTCCGGTATTTCCATGCTTCAGTGTTCCGCCCGAGTCTAACAGGCGTTCGGTTTGGACGCCGATCACAGGCCGGCGGCAAGGACGCTCTTGGCACGTAGCGCGTCGCGGTCCATCTGGCGCACGAGCGCGTCAGCGGATCCGAACTTCTTCTCTGTCCGCAGGCGGCGCACGAACTCGACCCGCAGATCTTGCCCGTACAGGTTCTCGTCCACGTCGAACAGGTGGGCCTCGAGGACGCGCGCGCCGCCACCGAAGGTGGGGCGCACGCCGAGCGAGGCAACTCCGTCCGCGGTGCGGGCGGGTGCCAGGGGATTCTCCCCTCCCCACCCGAGGCGGACTGCGTAGATGCCGTCCGGGGGCATGGCGACTGGGGCGTCGAAGGAAAGGTTTGCGGTCGGATACCCGAGCGCTCGGCCGCGCTGATCGCCCTTCACGACCCGCCCGGTAACGGCGTAGCGGCGGCCGAGCATGCGGCGAACGTCGGCGAGCCGTCCATCGGCCAGCTGTGCGCGCAGGCGCGTGCTAGAGACGGTTCCGCCATCGGTGGCGAGCCGCGCCACCTCGACGGCGCGAAACTTCATCTCGCTGGCCAGCTCCCGCACCCTGGCCAGGATTCCGGTGCGATCGCGGCCGAAGGCGGACTCACCGGTCATGACGAGGGCGACCAGTCGTCGGTGCGCACGGATCCGTTCGAGGAAAGCATCCGGCGACTGATCGGCGAACGCGGCGTCAAACGGCTGGACCACGGTCGTGTCGACGCCAAGCCGCGCAAGACGAGCCAACTTTTCCGCCTGCGAACAGAGCAGCGGCGGTTCGCTGCCGCGCAGGACCCTGGCAGGATGAGGATCAAACGTGAGCACGACGGCCGTGGCCTTCTGTTGTCGTGCGGCGCGGACGAGCGTGCCGATCGCGCGCTGGTGTCCGCGATGAACGCCGTCGAACATCCCGATCGTGAGCGCGAAGCGGAGGCCGGCGGGCAGCTCGTCGATGCTGCGAAGCACCCTCATTGCTCGACCTTACCCGGCGACGGTGACGAAAACCTTCTCCGGTTTGATCAGGCCGCCATCGGCACGTGCGATCGCCACCAGCTTGCCCGACTCATCCACCACGCGCACCAGCCCGTCGGCGCTCATCTCGCGCCCGCGGCGGAGCTGCTGGCCGCGGGCCAGGCTGGCCACGTCCTGTTCGCTCACTGTCACCAAGGGGTAGCTTTCGAGACCGGTGTCCATCGGCAGGAGCATCTCCGCCGCGCGTCCAGCGGCCAGCGCGGCGCGCACCTCTTCAAGCGGCCTTGCCTGTTCCAGCGTGAATGGACCACTCGCGGTCCGAGTGAGCGCGGCGAGGTGAGCGCCGCTACCCAGTTGCTCGCCGAGATCGCGCGCAAGAGCGCGGATGTAGGTCCCCGCCGAGCAGCGCACCTCAACGGCGGCCACCGGGCGCGCCGGATCGGCATCATCCCAGTCGGTCAGCTCGAACCGGTGAACCGTCACTTGCCGCGACCGGAGCGCCGGCTTCTCGCCATGTCGGGCCAGCTCGTAGGCCTTGCGGCCGGCGACGCGCACAGCCGAGTAATCGGGCGGGATCTGCTCAATCTGGCCACGGAAGCTCGCCATGGCCTCCTCGACCTGTGCGCGGGTGGGAGCGCTGCCGGTTGGCGTGAGCTCCCCATCGAGATCGTCGGTTGTAGATCGGGCGCCAAATGAGATCAGGGCCCTGTATTCCTTGTCGTCGCGCAGGTGGTACTCGACGAGCCGGGTGGCATGGCCGACGAAGACTGGCAACACGCCGGCGGCGAATGGGTCGAGCGTTCCGCCGTGGCCGACCCGGCGGACGCCCGTCAGCCGTCGGACGAGAGCGACGATGTCATGTGATGTCGGGCCGGGGTGCTTGGCCACGACGAGGATGCCGTTGAGCGAGGCGCGCGGCGCATCGGTCGGGGTGGGCGGCGTATCGGTCTGGCTGGGCGGTGACTCAGTCACTGCCGGAGATCAACCGGCGGCCGGCTGCCAGCACCGCGTGCATCGCCTGTTCCATGGGCAGATCTATCGTTGCGCCGGCCGCGCGGGCGTGGCCGCCGCCGCCGAACGCGCCGGTCAGCACCGTCGCGTCCAGGCCTCCGTCGCGCGTACGGACGCTGATCTTGGTCTTGTCACCGTTCTGGCGGAAGAGGATGATGAGCGCGCCCTCCGCTGACTGGCTGAGCAGGTCGCTCAGGCCCTCGGCATCCTGCGCAGTCGTGCCCGTGGCGTCGTAGTCGCTCTCGTACAGGGCCGCCCAGGCGAGCCGGCCATCGAGGTCTTCCTCCAGGCGCCCGAGGACCAGCCCGAACAGCTTGAGCTGCCGATTTGGCTTCGTCCGATAGAGCAGCCGGGCGGTCTGCGCAAGTGGTGCGCCCACCGCGACCAGCTCGGCGGCCACCCGCAGCGTGCGCGGCGTGACGTTCGGATGCTGGAAATTGGCCGTGTCGATGACCACGCCCGCAATGAGCGCCGCCGCGATCGCGCCGTCGGCGGCCGTCAAAGGGACACCGAGCGCGGGCATCAGCAGCGTGTCCATCTCGCATGTCGCCGCGGCGGTGGCGTCGATCCAGTCGACAGCCCCGAAGCCCGTGTTCGAGATGTGGTGGTCGATGTTCACGATGGGCACACGCCCGAACAGCTCCGCGTTCCGGCCCAGGACCGTGCCGATGCGTTCGAGGTCACCGCAATCGCCGACCACGATCAGGTCGTAGTTGAGCGCCGGATCCGGATCCTGGCGGAAGCGGTCGATGCGCGGCATGAAGTCGTACATCTTCGGGACAGGATCCGCGCACACCGGTGTAGCGCGACCGCCGAGATCTTCGACCGCGAGGGCCACCGCGAGGGCCGAGCCGAGCGCATCTGCCTCCGGGTTCTCGTGGCAGACGGTGAGCACCGTCCGTGCCGAACGAATGTGTTGCACGACTGCTGCCGGCACGGCAGCGACGTCCGACGGAGTCAGGGATGTCAGTTCGTGGGCTGAGACCAAGCTGCTCATCGTCGCGTCCTCTTTCGACGGGGAGGCTTGGGCGGCACGGGCCCGATGGCTGAAACCCCGGTCGGCGTCGGCAGCGTCTCGGGCAGCTCCGGCACGACGCCCTCGCCACCCTGCTCCAGCTCTTGCAGGATCTGCAGCAGGCGGGTGCCGCGCGCGGCGGTCTCGTCCTCCTTGATGTGCAGATCGGGGATGCGCTTCAACCGAAGCCTTCCGAGGCGCTGGCGCACGAACGGCATTGCGCCCGATAGCGCGCGCAACGTCTGGCGCTTCTCGTCGGGGGCGCCGATCACGGAGACCCAGACGTTGGCGTGACTCAGATCTGGGGTCACCTCAACGTCGGTGATCGTCACGAAGCCGATGCGCGGGTCATCGACCTCGCGGCTGATGACCGAGCTGATCTCTTCGCGCAGCAGCTCGTCCAGCCGCGCCGTGCGCCCGCTCAATTCAATGAGCTCAGGCTGTCGCTATGCGCGAAACCATCTGCTTGGAGAAGCACTCGATGATGTCGCCTTCTTGCGCTTCGTTGAAGTCGGCGAGACCGATACCGCACTCGTAGCCCGTCTCGACCTCGCGCACGTCGTCGCGGAAGCGGCGCAGCGATTCGATCCGATCGGTGGCAATCAGCGCACCGCCGCGGTATACGCGGGCTCCGCCCTTGATGATCCGGCCGTCGGTCACGTAGCAACCGGCAATAACGTTGCGGCCGCTGCGGAAGACCTGACGCACCTCGGCGCGGCCCTCGACGACCTCGACCTCCACCGGCTCGAGGAGGCCGTTCAGGGCGGCGCCCATCTCGTCGGTGAGCTTGTAGATGATGTCGTACAGGCGGACGTCGACGCCCTCGGCCTCGGCGGTCCGCCGCGCCTGGGGGTCGATCTTCGTGTTGAAGCCAACGACCACCGCATCCGACGCGGATGCCAGGTTGATGTCGTTGTCGCTGATGTCGCCAGTACCCTCGTGGAGCAGGTTGATGCGCACCTCTTCGGTCTGCACCTGCTCAAGGGCGTGGCGGATGGCGCCCAGCGAGCCGGAGACGTCCGCCTTCAGGATGATGCGCAGCTCCTTGGTCTGGCCCGCCTGAATCTGACGGTACAGGTCCTCGAGCGTGGCCCGACCGGTTGTCTCCTGGGTCGCGCCGGCGCGGCGTTCCTCGATCATCGTTCGTGCGATCTTCTCGTCGGCGACGACGCGCAGGATGTCGCCCGCTGCGGGCACCTCGGCGAGGCCCAGGACAACGGCTGGCATCGATGGCCCCGCCTTGGCGATGCGCTCGCCGCGGCTGTTCTGGAGCGCACGTACGCGGCCGAACGTGTCGCCGACGACGACGACGTCACCGACCTTGAGCGTGCCGGTCTGGACGAGCACGGTCGCGACGGCACCGCGGCCCTTGTCCATCTCGGCCTCGACGACCGTTCCGATCGCCGGACGCTTGGGATTGGCCTTCAGCTCCTGGACGTCGGCGACGATCTGAATCGTGTCGATCAGGTCGTCGATGCCTGTTCCGTCACGCGCGCTGACCAACACCAACGGCACGTCGCCGCCGTACTCCTCGATCACAACGCCGTGCTCCGACAGCTCGGTCTTGACGCGGTCGGGGTTGGCGTCCGCCTTGTCGATCTTGTTCAGCGCGACGACGATCGGCACCTTGGCGGCGCGCGCGTGGTCGATCGCCTCGAGGGTCTGGGGCATGACGCCATCGTCGGCCGCCACCACCAAAACGGCGATGTCGGTCACTTTCGCACCACGCGCGCGCATCGCCGTGAATGCCTCGTGACCGGGCGTGTCGAGGAAGACGACGCGATTGCCGTTCTTGACGACTTCGCTGGCGCCGATGTGCTGGGTGATGCCACCGCGCTCGCCGGCCGCAACGTCGGTCGCTCGGATTGCGTCGAGCAGGCTG
>CAZXLP010000113.1:0-5078 GCA_964642085.1 uncultured Anaerolineaceae bacterium | reverse complement strand
AGGGCAAGATCGACCAGCGCCGTTTCGGCGGCCACACCCGCAACTTCGGCGAGGCTGCTGTCCGTCGGGCGTGTTTCGCGGCCGACAGGACCGGCCACATGATCCTTCAGACCCTCTATCAGCAGTGCATCAAGCACGGCGTCGAGTTCTTCGACGAGTACCACGTCGTGGACCTGCTGCGCGACGAGGGTCCGGGCGGCGAGACGCGCGGAGTAGTCGCCTATCGGATCGCGGACGGCGAGCTGCACGTCTTCCGCTCGAACGCGGTGATGTTTGCGACCGGCGGCTTCGGGCGGATGTTCAAAATCACGTCCAACGCCTTCGCCCTGACCGGCGACGGGGTCGCGCTCTGCTACCGGCGCGGCGTACCGGCACAGGACATGGAGTTCTACCAATTCCACCCGACCGGCATCGTCGGCATCGGCATCCTCATTTCTGAGGCGGCGCGCGGCGAGGGCGGCTACCTGCGCAACAGCGAGGGTGACCGGTTCATGGACCGTTACGCGCCGACGCTGATGGAGCTGGCCCCGCGCGACGTGATCAGCCGCGCCATGTATCGCGAGATACGCGAGGGGAGAGGGATCGATGGCAAGGATTTCCTGCACCTCGACCTGACCCACCTTGGACGCGAGGTAATTGATTCCAAGCTGCCCGACATAACCGAGTTCGCGCGGGTCTACCAGGGCGTTGAGCCGATCACCCAGCCGGTGCCAGTGACGCCGACCGCGCACTACGCGATGGGCGGCATCCCGACGAACACCGACGCGCGTGTCGTGGGCGACGAGAAGAACACGGTCGTGCCCGGGCTGTACGCGGCAGGGGAATGCGCCTGCGTGAGCGTCCACGGCGCGAATCGGTTGGGCACCAACTCGCTCGTCGACATCCTCGTGTTCGGTCGCCGCGCCGGGCTTTCGATCGCTGCCGACCTGGCCGGCGGCGGGGAGCTACCCGCCCTGCCCGCCGATGCCCATGAGCCCGTTGAAAGCGAGCTCGAGCGGATGCGGACGCGCCCCCGCGGCGAGAACGCGCACAAGATTCGGGTCGAGCTCTCGACGCTGATGATGGCCGAGTGTGGCGTCTTCCGGACCCACGACGGACTGTCAAAACTGACGCTCGAGCTGCGTGATCTCCAATCGCGTTTCGCCAACGTCCGCGTCAACGATCGCGGCCGAGTATTCAATACGGACCTGCTCGAGGCGCGCGAAGTCGGCTACCTGCTTGACTGCGCGGAGGCGACCGTGGCCGCGGCACTGGCGCGCAAAGAGAGCCGCGGCGCGCACTTCCGCGAGGACTATCCTGAGCGCAACGACACCGATTGGCTGGTCCATTCGCTGGCCTACCGCGCGGAGGGAGGCCCCGACATGCGCTACAAGCCGGTGACGATCACGCGCTTCGAGCCCAAGCCGCGGACTTACTGACGGCGATGCAAGTCGACCTGCGCATCCTTCGCTACGACCCAGAGCGCGACAAGAAGCCGCACTGGGATCGCTACTCGGTCGAGTCCGAGCCGATGGACCGCGTGCTCGATCT
Organism: uncultured Anaerolineaceae bacterium; assembly: GCA_964642085.1. Classification (GTDB taxonomy): domain Bacteria; phylum Chloroflexota; class Limnocylindria; order Limnocylindrales; family CSP1-4; genus JALYGJ01. The sequence continues at coordinate 3,548 of CAZXLP010000113.1, read as the reverse complement.
GCTGCACCGCATCAAGTGGGAAACCGACGGCAGCCTGACCTTCCGTCGGTCCTGCGCGCATGGGGTGTGCGGCTCGGACGCGATGATGATCAACGGGCGCAATCGCCTGGCCTGCAAGATCCGTGTCGATCAGCTCGGGCGCAAGATCTCGGTCGCGCCGCTGCCCGGCATGCCCGTGATCAAGGACCTGGTCGTCGACATGGACGACTTCTTCGCCAAGTACCGCAGCGTGATGCCCTTCCTGGTTGCCAACGATCCGCCGCCGGAGCGCGAGCGACTTCAGACCGCCGCCGACCGCGAGCGGTACGACGACACGACCAAGTGCATCCTGTGCGCGGCGTGCACGTCGTCCTGCCCGTCCTTCTGGGCCCAGCCGTCGTACGTCGGACCGGCCGCGATCGTCAACGCCCACAGGTTCATCTTCGATTCGCGAGATGACGCGGCCCACGAGCGTTTGGAGATCCTGGCCGACGAGGACGGCGTCTGGCGCTGTCGCACGATCTTCAATTGCGTCGACGCCTGCCCGCGCGGGATCAACATCACCCGGGCCATCCTCGAGGTCTCGAGCGCGATAGTGGACCGCCCTTCCTGAGCATTCCCTCTGCGCCCGCCCTGCGTCGAGTTGTGATTCGGGCCGACGGGGCGGCGCGCGGCAACCCCGGGCCCGCCTCTGCGGGTGCGGTGATCATCGACGCGTCGAGACCAGATGCGTATGCGCCCGAGTGTCCGCCGGTCGCCGTGATCTCCCGACCGCTGGGCATCCAGACCAACAACTACGCGGAGTACACGGCCGTGATCCTGGCGCTGGAGAAGGCGCGTACGCTCGGCGCCGTCGAAGTGGAGCTGATCCTCGATTCGCTGCTCATCGTCGAGCAGCTCTCGGGCCGTTGGAAGGTGAAGCATCCAGGCATCAAGCCCCTCGTTGCTCGAGCGCATCAGCTGCTGGCCGGATTCGAGCGCTGGTCAGTCCGTCATGAGCGTCGCGAATCCAACGTGGCGGCGGATGCGCTGGCCAACCTCGCGCTCGACGACCCCGGGGCGGCGCGGCTCGCGGAGGCCAGCGCCTAGGTCACCGCGGCATCAATCCGGCCTGTCTAGCCTGCTAGCGCAATGGACAACCTGGCCGACACGAGCCTCGGCACGCACATCGATGATTCGTGCCGCTAGTTCATAAACGCGTGGAGGGCATCATGCGTGTCAGTTTTGAGCACCAGGCGCACCCGCACGTCGCGGAGCGCAGGAAGGTCGGGCCGCCGACGACCGCCGACGAGGCCGTGGGCACAAATGGCAGGATCGCGCTAGGACTAACCACCGCGGTCGGAACCATGTGGTGTGCCTATGCGTTCGCGGCGCTCGCGCTCATCGTCCTCCCCCAGGCGATCGGAGGCGGGGTGCTCACGTTCGTCCAATGGGTCAGCCAGACGTTTATCCAGCTCGTGATGTTGTCGGTGATCATGGTCGGACAGAACATTCTCGGACGCGCGTCGGACAAGCGGGCGACGATGACTTACGAGGATGGCGAGGCGACGTTCCACGAGGCCGAGCAGATTCAGGCCCACCTCCAACTCCAGGACGACGCGATCAACGCGTTGCTCGACAAGGTCGAGAGGCTGGAAACGGCAATCGCTCGCTCAGCGGCGCCGTAAACGAGGCAGATCGAACGCATGTTCGGAAAGGGCTGGTCAGGCTGGCCTCCACGAGGTAGAATCAAGGGGCCAGCGAGATGGTCGGACGGTCGCGTATCCCGTCGGGGTAACCCGTTACCGATACGAGGAAAGTCCGAGCTCCGCGACGCAGGGTAGCGGGTAACTCCCGTCCGCCGTGAGGCGAGGACCAGTGCCACAGAGACGAGCCGGCAGCTCGGGCAACCGAGTGGGCCGGGTGAAACGGGCAAACTCTACCTGGAGCAAGGCCAAATAGGAGAGCCGTCGGACGCGAGTCCGGCAGGGGTTGCGTCGCTCCGCTCTCGGGTCGGCCGCTAGAGACGGCGGGCAACCGCCGTCGTAGATGGATGACCGTCCCCGCGCTTGTCGCGGGACAGAACTCGGCTTACAGGCCGTCTCGCTGGCTTCTTCTTGCCCTGCTAGTCCGAGTCGGGGCGGAAGATTCCCTGGTAAGTGCACGAGTCGCAGATCGGCCGTGCTGATTCCACGTCGCCCAACGGCACCGCTCTGCTTCTGTCGGGGAACGTACACTCGACCTCGTACATTGGCAGATCACGCGGTCGCGCGACCGTCGTCACTCGCCTGAACGTGCACCGGCGGAGCGGCGCGGCCGTCGCTTCGGGCGCGGGGACAGGCATGGTCGCAAAGGGACGGGGCATGATCGCCATCGCGGGACCGTAGTCGCGGGTTTGTGTTGCAACAAGGCAACCAGCAGTACTACAACCGTCGACCCACTCGTGGCCGGCGCGTCGCTACCATCGCCGCGAATGAGCGCTTTGTTCGGCGAGCGCGCGCGCTTCGGCCCTTCTGATCTGGCTCTGTACGCAGTCGGCGTGGCCGGCCTGGCGATGTGCCTGACGCTCGTCTTCCTGGCGATGCGCGCGGTGATGGACGTGGGCGGGTTCTGCGCCGAAGGCGGCCCCTATGTGATCGAGGTCCATTGCCCCGAAGGTGTGCCGCTCGTCCTGGTCGGTGGCATCTTCGGCCTGTTCGGGTTCGGCGGGCTGACGGCCTGGAAGGGCTCGGTCATCGGCCGCCCGTACGGCGTGCTCGTCCTGCTGGCCTGGCCCGCACTCTTCCTCAGTCTGGGCTGGAACTTCCTCGAGTATTCGCTGCGGCCGCCCCAGGGGCAGGGGATCGTGTGGGGCTGGCTCATCCCGGGTGTCCTCTTCGTGCTGATGGGCGGCGTGCCATTGCTCGCCGCTCTGCCGATTGGCCGTTCTGGTCGGGCCGGAGAAGCGCGAGCGCGAATGGCGGGAAGGCTGGCCCATAGAGAAGTCGACGTCGCTGGCTCTGCCGACGAAGTACCGGATCTCGTTTCGAAGCTCGAGCGGCTGGCCGCGCTGCGGCAGTCGGGCGACCTGTCGGCTGATGAATTCGAGCAGGCCAAGCGCACTCTGCTGGGCGGGACGGAAGAGACGTGAGCACATTCGGGGCGCCGCTGGAGCAACCGTCGGATCAGCCGCCGCGTTGGGTGGCCGTGCTCGTGGTCGCCGCTGCTCTGGCCGGCGTGATCGTCGGACTCTGGGTGTTCGCCGCGCTGACTTAACTCGGCCCGCGCCGGCGCTCGCGCCCCAACTATCCGCCGGGGCATCGATACAACGAGACATGCGGGCAGACCGCCCGTCGAGGTCCCATTCCGGTCCTTCGTGCGCCATGCGCATAGATCGACACAGATCGACAAAGCACGAGTCGGATTCGGGCGGGGACTCGGGTGAAGTCGTCGGATCGATGCATGACCAGCATAACCAGGCGATAGGCACCCACCAGTAGGCTCGCGAGTTGGGTGCGCCGTTTGAATTGGGGCTTGACGGCCCTGAATCCGGGACTATGATGCGCCGAAGTGGTCCAAAGTGGATCAAAGTGGGGAGAGAGGGTGGAAGG
>CAZXLP010000112.1:0-5104 GCA_964642085.1 uncultured Anaerolineaceae bacterium | reverse complement strand
CGAGCCGCTGCGCTTCGTGCTGCGCAGCCTGTGCGGTGCCCTGTGCGAGCAGCTGGCCGCGCGCGGCGCGGGCGCCACACGGGCGATGCTCGTGCTCGACGTGGAGCACGGGCCGCCGGTGCAGCTCGAGCAGGCACTGCCCGAGCCGGCCGCCTCGCCCGAGCTGCTCGAGCGGCTCCTGGTTGCCCGGCTGGCCGCGTCCCTGCCCGCCTCGCCGGTGACACGACTGGCGCTCGAACTGCGCGGCGAACAGGTTGTTGCCGGTCAGCAGCTCTGGCTATTCGCGCCGCAACTCGCCCGCGCCGCGCACCTCGACTGGCACTTGACCGGCCTGGCGCTGCGTTTCGGGGCGGATCGGTTGCTCCGCGCGCGGATCGTGGATCCAGAGGCGACCGTGCCCGAACAGCGCGTCGGTTGGTCACTGGCGACGGCCGAGCCGATGTCGAATTCGGCCGCCGATGGGGCCGCGGGCTCGGGCTCATGACCCGCCTCACAGGCCACCACCCGCTGATCCATGTCGAGCTCGACGACGTGGGTCAGCCATGTGCATTGCGCTGGGACGGAGGCAGCGAAGCGGTAGAGGTGTGCAATCAGTGGCGGATCGAGGAGGCCTGGTGGCGCCGGCCGGTCAGCCGCGACTACTACAAGCTTGCCGGTCAACGCCTGCTCGCGCTGGTGTACATGGATCGCGTCGACGGTACGTGGCACCTGGAGCGCGTCTACGACTGACGGAGGCAAAAAAACAGTCGCCGAACGCCCGTGCGGGCCTGTTAGGCTCCGCGCGTGAAGGCCATCTCCGGCATCGTGGCCACCATGATTTTGGTCGGCGCGTGCACCAGCACCCCAGGTTCGACGGCGACACCCGGCGCCTCGGCTGTCGTGACGCCCGGGCCGGTCGCCAGCCCGTCGGTCGCCGCGACCACTTCATCCACCACTACGCCGACCTCTCCCAACACGACGGCGACGCCAGCGCCAGCTCCGTCCGGTACGCCGCTCCCGACCCAACCAGGGGCGTCGCCGACCAGCGGCGATTTCGGCGCCAACACCCTTCTTTTCACCGACGACTTCAGCGACACGTCAGGCGGCTGGGCCACACCTTCGTACAACCAGGGCACCAACATCACTTACGACCCGACCGAGACGCTCAAGCTCAACATGGTCTCCAGCGCCGGCTACTCGGCGAGCGGAGCCATCGACGATCAGGCCTGGGATGTCCTGCGCGTTGAGGGCACTTTGCTGCCCGAGGCGGGGGATAACTTGGGGTATTTCGGCCTGTTGTGCGGCGACGCGACCGACGATCTATATGGCGCGGTGATCAGCAACCACGGGCGATATGTCTTCCTGCGTATGGAAGGCCTGATTACCCGCGTGCTCTTCATGGAGCTGGCCACGCTACCTGTGACATCCGGCAGTCCGGTGCGCATCCGACTGGAATGCGCCGGGACTGCGACTGGCTCTCTGCGCTTGCAGCTCTCGGTTGGCTCGACCGTCATTGACACCTACCAGGGCGCCGATGGACCGGAGAGCTTCAGGCATGTCGGTGTATTCGGCGAGGCGATCGGCGATACGTTCGTGGTCTTTCTCGACGATGTCGAAGCGTTCGGCGGCGTGGCCAGTGACCTGCCGCCGGCGGCATCCCTTCCACCCGCCGCCACGCCAACTTCGGAACCCGTCAGTTGGTACACGGCCGCCGCAGACCACCGCGGCCAGGACGGCCAGCATTTCGTGTACCAATGCCCGCAGGGCGGCACCGCCGGCTCTGTCTACGGCACGGACAGATACACCGACGACTCGTCAGTGTGCACGGCCGCGGTCCATGCCGGACTCATCACGTTCGCGAGCGGTGGCGACGTGACGATTGAGATCCGGCCCGACGCGGAAACCTACGTTGGAAGCGAGCGCAACGGCGTCTTCAGCGGAAACTGGAGCGGTTGGTTCGGGAGCTTCGTCTTCGTCACTCCCTGACAAACGGCTGATGGCCACGCCGCGTGGCAGTTAATGACTCGGCCCCGGGGGAGACCAGGGCCGAGTAGGGAGCGGGTCGTTTCCGGCCTGGAGAGGAGGAGCCAGGCCACGCGACCGCGGTTTGACAATGGGACGTGGCCTGAGTTGGGCGTGTGACGGTCGACCCACCGCTCACCCGATCTGAAGTGAAGCTGCGAATCCGCCGAGAAGAGACCCCGGAGCCCGCGAACTGGTTGCGCTTAGCGGAGCGTCGGGATTCCGTCGGCCGGGATGGTGGCCAGGACGATCACCGCGACCATCCCCGCGAGGACGGCGAACAGCACGGCGGCGGCGAGCATCTCGAGGATCGTCGGGCGCATCGGGAGGAAGGATACGTGGGCCGAGGCAGGCCGCGGCCTGTCTAAACGCTCGCCCCAGAGTCGGGGTTAGATGCTCGAAGCGGAGGCGATGGCCAGCACTGCCGGCAGGCCGATCATGATGATGGCCGTCACCACTCCTGCCAGGATCAACGCACGGATAAAGGGAGCGGCGGCGCCGAATCGGGTCATCGAGGGTGTGACGGGCCGGCCGTCCGAAGTGTGACGAATAAGTTGCTGGGCGGGCAGGCTGCCTGTCGACATTTTGGTGCTCCGTCTCAGTCGGGCTTTAGATGGGTCGTTTGAAGGCCGGCTACTGGTTCGGGAGTTCCGGCGGCGCGGTGGGCGAGGGGCTTGGTGAGGGCGTGCCGTAGACCTTGTCGCGCAGCCGTTGCGGCGCGAATTCGTCGCCCCACGGCAGCACCTTGAGCGGATCGATTCGCTCGCGGACCAACAGGGGGTAACCGAAGCGCGCGAGGCGAGGGACGACGTCCTGCCACGCGCCGTCCATGCGGATCAGGCCGTAATGCAGATGGCAGCCCGTGGCATATCCCGTGGCGCCCTCGAGTCCGATTGTGTCGCCTGCCTTGACCACCATTCCCGCTTCCGCGATCGCCTCCTCGAGATGGACGTACAGACTGCGGTAACCGTTCCCGTCATCGATAACTACAACAATGGGCTGGTCGTTGACCCGGCCCAGCCGCTCAAGGCGAGCGTAGATGGGATTTGGATCCCCCCAATAGCCAAGATACGGATCGAAATTGCGTCCTGCATACAGAACGGTGCCGTCGTGTGCGGCGCGGACCTTGTTGCCGCAGTGCGTGGCCAGGTCGAGGCCGTCGTGCACCTCCTTGCCGTCGATGACGAGGAAGCCGGCGAGGTCGCGCGGCGCGAACCGGCTGGTGATCAGCGCGTGGCGAGCGGGCCAGACGTAGCCGGTCAGCTCGGCGACAGGGACGCTCTCTGGCGGCGCCTCCTTCGCGAGGCTGTTGGTCGAGGTCGGGGTGGGAGTCAGTCCCGGAATGGGCGTGGAGTCCGTCGGGGTGTCGGAGGATGAGGCCACCGGTGCTCCGCCGCTCGCACCGGGCGTCGTCATCTGTGTTGGTGCGCCTGCGACCCCATCTGGCGGGCGATAGCCCCAGATCAGCATCGCCGACAGAAGAAGGCCGATCAGGGCGATCGCGGGCAGGAGCAGATAGAGCGCACGGATCCTGAGCATCCCGTGTATCAAAGCACGGTCGGCGTCGGTCTGTATGGCTCTGGCATATTAGAACATGTGTTCTATTATCGATGAGTGCCTAACGGCTTCGCCGAGCTTCACTGCCACTCCAATTTCTCGTTCCTTGACGGCGCGTCGGCCGTAGACGACCTGGCCGAGCGGGCGGCCGAGCTGGGCATGACTGCGCTGGCGCTGACCGATCACCAGGGTTTATATGGCGCTGTCCGATTCGCAACCGCGGCCAGGGACGTCGGACTGAGAGCCATCGTTGGAATGGAGATCGAGCTGCGCGACGCCATCGCGCCCGACAGGCAGGGATTGATCGTCCCGCGTCGCAGGCGGAGGCGAGGGGATCGGACAGAGGCGGGTTTGTCGGCCGAGGCGGCTTCGTCGACCTTATTGCCGCTGGATCCGATTGACGGACGGGCTGTCCGACCAGCCATCGAACGCCTGCGTCCTTCAGGCCACCGCGAGCCCCGGCGCGAGGACTTGCGCGGCGTCCGATCGCGCGAGCTCGGCCCGCACCTGGTGCTGCTCGCGCGCGACATGACCGGTTATCGCAGTCTTTGCAGGCTGGCGAGCAACGCCCACCTTGCCGGAACCAAGGGGGCGCCGCGTTTCACGCACAAGTTGCTCGCCGAGAACACCGAGGGATTGGTGGCGCTGTCGGGCTGCCGTCACGGCGAGGTGGCGCGGAGGCTGCTGGCCGGCGATCGGGAGGGAGCGGCACAGGCGGCTCGGGCGTTGGGGCAGATATTCGGGAGCGAAGCGTTCTTCCTCGAGCTCCAGCACCACCTGCTGCCCGATGACGACTGGCTGGTCACCGAAACGGTCCGGCTGGCCACTGACGTTGGCCTGCCGATGGTCGTGACGAACGACGCGCACTACGCCCACCCCGCCGATCGGGAGCTCCAGGACGTGCTCGTGTGCATCCGTCACGGCAAGCCGCTCGAGGAGAGCGCCCATCTCCGCCGGCCGAACGGCGAGTACTACCTCAAGGGCCTGGCTGAGCTGGAGGCTCTACCGGTCGCACGCGGGGCGTTGGGTGACGACGTCGCGCGGGCCTGGTCGGAGGGTCTGCGGACTGCCGGTGAGCTGGCGGAGCGCTGCTCGGTCGACTTCGACTTCGAGCAGTACCGCTTTCCGGGCTTTCCGGTGCCGCTCGAGGAGACCGCCTTCAGCTATCTCGAGACGCTTTCCCACGAGGGCATGCGCCGCCGATATCACCCGCTGAAACCTGCCGTCGTGAAGCAGCTCGCGCACGAGCTGGAGGTGATCGAGCGAACCGGCCTGGCCGAGTTCTTCCTGATCTGCTGGGACATCATGCGTTTCTGCCGCGAGCGCGGGATCCCGGCCCAGGGCAGGGGCAGCGCCGGCGACTCGATCGTGGCCTACGTGCTCGGCATCACGCGGGTGGACCCGATCCGGCATCGGCTGCTGTTCGAGCGCTTCATCAACGAGGGCCGGACGACCTACCCCGACGTCGACATCGACTTCGCCTCGTCGCGTCGCGAGGAAGTCATCCAGTACTGCTACGAGCGCTACGGCGCCGAGCACACGGGCA
>CAZXLP010000111.1:0-5111 GCA_964642085.1 uncultured Anaerolineaceae bacterium | reverse complement strand
ACTACTCGGACGACGTCGCCAAGATGATCGACGAGGAAGTGCGCGCGATCATCGATCGCTGCTACGCCAAGGCGATGGACGTTCTGGTCCGCTACAAGGACCGGCTCATCCAGCTCGCCGAACGGCTGGTAACCGAGGAAACGATCGAGCAGGAAGCCTTCGAACAGATGTTCGCCGACATCCCCGATCCGCGGAAGGACACGCACATGACGCCTGTCCCGCTCGACGGGTCGATTCTCCGCCGGCCGCCGACCGAGGAGACACCACCTCCAACCACGGCGGCGCCCAAGCCCTCGCCTCAGCCCGCCTGATCGGCGTTCAGGCCGGCTGAGCGACCCCCAGCCGTCCGGATTCGCCATACCTGTGGTGCGTCCGACCAATAGCCATCAGCCGCCCACAGACTGAGCGGCAATGCTGACTGAACGCCGGAGCCTCCTGCGTCTGCTTGCCGACCGACGGCTGTGGCCGCTCTGGCTCGGCCGGTTCATCGGACAGACAGCGGAGTGGCTGTTCCTTCTCTTCCTGTTGCTGGCGGCGTGGACACAGACTCGCGACGCAGCCGTTGTGGGCTGGGTCCTGGCGGCCAGGTTTCTCCCGCGCGCCGTCGTTTCCGCCATTCCCGGGGTCGCCTTTGTTGGCGGCTTGCGATTCGTGCTTCCGGCACTACTTGTCGCCGAGGCGGCCGTCGCCGCGTGGGTCGGGATGGTCGTGTGGTTCCCAACGCGAGTCATCGGGAGTCCCGGCCTCTGGATGATCATCGGGGCGTTGGTCGTGGGGACACTCGCGGCTCTCGCCGGTGCAGCAGAACAAGCGCTCATGGTCAGGCGGCTCGATCGGCGCCGCATCGGGGCGGGCGTTCTGCTCTGGGCCACGATCGATCGCGCGGGCATGCTCAGCGGCGCGGCAGTGGCCGTTCTCCTGTTAATCGTGTTGGTCGATACCACCACGGCTGCAGCAGCCATAGCGCTGGCGTTCCTCATGGCGGCCGTGTCGCTGCTTCTTGGCCTTGGCGGCGACACCCCGCACATCGACAGCCCTAAGCCGGCCCGCGACAAGGCCTCGAGGCAGATGGACATCCGCTGGTTGCTGCCCTTCTGCGCGGCCTTCGGTGGTGGCGCCCTTGCCAGCGCGGTGCTCGCCGCCTTGTTCGTCCTATGGTCTGGCGACCAGGTCCCTTCAGCCGTTCCGCTCATCCTCGCCGCTGTCGTCGGCGCCGGAATGCTCGTCGGTCCCATCCCAGTGCCGCGCGTGCTCCTCCGCATCTCTGCACCGGTCCTCAGCATCGTGGCGTCGACCGTGGTCGCGATCGCTGTCGTGGCAGTGTTTCTGAGCGGAAATATCTGGATGACCGTACCCGCCCTGTTCCTCTTTGGCATTGCCGCAGTGACGCAGGACAGCGTCCGCGCAATCGCCATTCGGCGTGTGACCGCGCCCGGTGACTATCGACTGGCCGCGCGAGGGTCGCTCCTGGCGCTCGCGCTTGGCCAGATCGGGGGGGCGATGGCGATCGCACTTGGTTCGAAGTCAGTTGGCGCTACTGGAGTCGTAGTTGCCGTCGCTGCGGGGCAGCTGTTGTTGGTCGCTGGGGCGCTGGTGATCGGCGGGCGGAGCGCGCTCCAGGTCGGTGGGCTGAGCAGTCTGCCCATCAAATCGGTCGTCCACAAGCTGTCGTGGGACACCCGGCCACCAGCCGCCGCGGCGGACTTCGCAGGGAGACCGCCTCGCGTACGCCGGCTCGTAAAATGGATCAACCGCCGCATCAGCGTTGAGCGCCTGCAGGTGACGCTCCCGGTCAGCAAGCGCGTCTACGAGATCTATCGGCCCGACGAAGCCTCCCGTGAGCGGCTGTTCGAACAGGGGCGTGCCGATCCCGAGAAGCAGATGCCCTATTGGGCTAAGGTCTGGCCGAGTGGGGTCGCCCTTGCCGACGTCGTCGTCGAGCGCAAGTCAGAGGTTGCCGACAAGCATGTCCTGGAGCTCGGAGCCGGACTTGGCGTTACCGCATGTGCGGTCCTGGAATATGGCGGCCATATCGTGACGGCCGACTATTCCGCCCTGCCCCTTGCTCACTGCCGTCTGAACGCGCTGGTGAATACCGATCGCACCCCACGTGCCACCTGCTTCAACTGGCGCCACGACGACGAGGTCACCGCCGCGACAAGCCAGCCCGAGTTCCGCGATGGCTTTCCGCTGATCATCGCCGGCGACGTCCTGTATGAAGGCCGTGACGCCGAGCCCTTGCTGAACGTCATCGAGCGACTGCTGGTCGCCGACGGGTCGTTCTGGCTGGCCGAGCCGGTTCGTCGGACGGCTCAGCGCTTCCTCGATTCGGCGGCCGCGCTGGGCTGGGAGATCGACAGCCGCCAGGTGCAGGCCGACTGGCCCGACGCGACCAGCGGCCCCGTGAACCTCCATTTTCTTACTCGCAGCACCGAGCCGGACAGGATCGTTGCCGACCTCGGCGGGTGGCGGATTTGACATCGACGGGCACTGCCCTGAGCAAGGCGGGAATGGAAGAGATCGACGCGTTCATCGAGCGCACGAAGGACGAGCGCCTGGCCGACTACCTGGACTTCCTGCGCATCCCGAGCATCGGCACGCTCAAGAAGCACGACGGAGACACGCAGCGCGCTGCCGAGTTCATCGCCGAGCGGCTGACCTCGATGGGCTTTGAGAACGTCGAGATCTCGCCCACCGGCGGCCACCCGATCGTGTACGCCGACTGGCTCCACGCCGAGGGCGCTCCCACGGTCCTCGTCTACGCGCATTACGACGTCCAGCCGGTCGACCCGCTCGACCTGTGGAAGCGGCCGCCGTTCGAGCCGGTCGTGGAGAACGGCCGCATCTATGCCCGCGGCGCAGCCGATGACAAGAGCCACGTCCACCTTCACCTCTGGGCCGCCCGAGCGTGGCTCGAGACCCACGGCCGGCTGCCGGTCAACCTGCGGATCGTGTTCGAGGGCGAGGAGGAGTCGGGGTCGGATCATTTCGACCCGTGGATCGAGGCGAATCGCGGCCGACTGTCCGCGAACCTGGCGATGATTAGCGACACGGGTTTCTTCGAAGGCAACAAGCCGGCAATCACGGTTGGCCTGCGTGGACTCGTGTACATGCAGATCGACGTCACCGGCTCGCAGCTTGACCTGCACTCTGGCTCGTTCGGAGGCAACGTCCAGAACCCGGCCAACGCGCTGGCGACGATCATCGCGCGGCTGAAGAACGACGATGGCTCGGTGGCCGTACCGGGTTTCTATGACCAGGTTCGTGACCTGACGCCGCGCGAACGCGAGGAGTTCGCGCGGATGCCGCTCGACCTGGAGGCATTCAAGCGCGATCACGGGCTCTACGAAGTGTTCGGGGAGCCTGGCTTCACTGTATTGGAGCGGCGCGGGGCGCGGCCAACGCTCGACGTCAACGGGATCTGGGGCGGTTTCCAGGATGAGGGCTCCAAGACGATCATCCCGGCCCACGCGCACGCCAAGATCAGCTGCCGCCTCGTTCCGGAAATGGATCCCGAGCTGACGTATGAGCTCGTCCGCGACTTCGTGCTCTCCGTCGCGCCCGTCGGGGTCAAGGTCGCGATCAACAAGCTCAACGACGGGATGTGGAGCCGGACACCGATCGACCATCCCGCGGTCCAGGCGGCAGCCGATTGCCTGCACGACGTTTTCGGCGAGCGTCCGTACTACCTGTACGAAGGCGGATCGGTGCCGGCCGGCGCGACCTTCGCCAACGTCCTGGGTTTGCCGGTCCTGTTGCTCGGTTTCACTCAGCCCGACGACCAGGCCCACGCACCCAACGAGTCGATCCGGCTTGACAACTACGAGGGTGGCCTGCGCACGTTGGTCCGCTACTGGGAGAGGCTCGCGTCCGAGTCGCTCTGAGGTTCTCCGCGGCAATCCGTGATCGCTGCGACCGGACCTCTGATACGGGCCTCTTAGGAGCTTCGACTGGTGCCGTTGGGCGCCGTGGGGGCCTAGTCTCCATCGGTGTCCGATAGCTGGCAGCCTCCCGATTCGCTTCCGCCCCAAGGCGGCACGTCCACGCCTGAGCAGTTCCCTCCTGTGGGCTACTACCCGCCGGCAACGCCGATAGCGCCTCTTGGCCAGGCTGCGCCCGGCACGGCGGTGTTCACGGAACCCGGCGCCCCAGACCCCGCGTTCGACGCGACATCCCCGGTCGATCCGTCATCGAGCGCGCCGACTTCCAGCGCGCCAATGGGTCCGGCCGCCAACGGCAGCCAGGGCGCCGGCGAATGGCGCTCCGAGGCCGGCGGCGCCGTTCTGCATCCTCAGTCCGCTTTGGCCGTTCTGAGCAACCTGTCGGAGAAGGTCAGCCGCGGCGCCGTCACCGAGTACCAGCCAATCCCACTCGGCTTTTCGCCGCTCGACCGCACACTCGGCGGCGGGATCCGTTCCGGCGAGCTCCTGCTCCTGGGCGGAGCGCAGGGCACGGGCAAGACCACGTTTGCGCTGCAGATGGCGCGGAACATGGCCCAGAGCGGCCAGGCGAACGTGCTCTACGTCTGCTTCGAGCACGACGAGGAGTACCTGCTTTCGCGCCTCGTCGCGATGGAATCCGCGCTCGCCGGCGCCATGCCGCCGTCACACAATTCGGCCGTCAAGATCCAGGACGTCCGCCGCGAGGTGCTCGGGACGTGGCTGGCCCAGGGCCCGCCCGCCGATGACGCCTCTGCCGATCTACGGGCCAATCCCCGCCTACGGCCGGCGCTCGAGCGCATCGACCGCTACGGCCAGAGCCTGTTCCTGCTCCGCGGGTCGCACTCGGCCACGACGGCTCCAAACCTGCGTGCGCTGGTCGAGACCTACCGTCGCGACGCGCCGGACCGACCGCTGGTCGTGTTCGTGGACTATCTCCAGAGGGTGCCGGTCGTGCCCGACCCGCCGAGCGAAGCAGAGAAGGTCACGACGGTCGTGGCCGGCCTGAAGGACGTCGCCCTGTCGCTTGGTGTCGCTGTCGTCGCGATCGTCGCCGCCGACAAGGAGGGCCTGAAGGCCGCTCGCCTGCGCAACCACCACCTGCGCGGCTCGTCTGCCCTCAACTACGAAGCCGACGTGATCCTGATCATGAACGAGAAGTACAACATCGTC
>CAZXLP010000110.1:0-5116 GCA_964642085.1 uncultured Anaerolineaceae bacterium | reverse complement strand
GTCGCTGCCAACCGAAACGACGGTCGTGCTGCTGGAGGCGCGGGGGCGCGGCTAGCCGCCCTCCGTAACTAGGCTGCTGCCGCTGCCGAGTACAACACCCGGCCACGCTTGACGACCGCCCGCACGAGGTTCGCGCCGAGCCAATAGGGCAGCAGCGCGTGCGAGTCCGGCTCCCATACCACCAGGTCGGCGTGCTTGCCGACCTCCAGCGATCCGTGGCTTTCCATGATCCCGAGCGCTGCGGCGGCGTTGATCGTCGTGGCCGCCAGGGCCTCTCCGGCCGTCATCTTCAGTCGGTGAACGGCGAAAGCCAGCGCCAGCTGGGCGTTGGGTGCGGGAGCAGTACCGGGGTTGAAGTCCGTGCCAACCGCGACGGGAACACCGGCGTCGATGAGCCGGCGCGCCGGGGCGTCGCGCTCGTCGGCGAGGTAGAAGCTGGTGATCGGCAGAAGCGTGGCGACGACCGGGTTCGACCCACCAGTGGCCGCGGCCAACGCTGAGATGCCCGAGTCGGAGACGGCGCCCAGGTGGTCGGCCGACAGCGCACCAACCTCGGCGGCCAGCTCCGCCGCGGCGGAGTCGTGAATCTGGTCGGCGTGCATGCGAACAGCGAGGCCGAGATCGCGGGCCGCGGTCAACAGCCTTCGCGCCTGGGGTACCTCGAACACGCCGTGCTCGCAGAACACGTCGCATGACTTGGCGATGCCCTGCTCGGCGACGCGCGGCAGCTGGTCGTTGATCACCGACTCGAGGTAAGCCTCGGTTGCCTCTGGCTGGTCGCGAAACTCCGGCGGAACAGCGTGGGCGCCGAGGAAGGTCGGCACGATCTCGACCGGGCCCTCTGCCCCCAGGCGCGCGGCGAGGGCGAGCAGCCGCAGTTCGCTCTCGACATCCAGCCCGTAGCCGGATTTGGCCTCGACCGTGGTCACCCCGTGGCTGAGCATCTCGCGCAGCCAACGGCGGCCGTGCTCGAGCAGCTCGTCGTCGGAGGCCGCGCGCGTCAGGCGCACCGTCTGGAGAATTCCGCCGCCAGCGGCGAGGATCTCGAGGTACGTATGGCCGCGCTGGCGCATCTCAACCTCGGCGTGGCGGGTGCCGGCGAAGAGCAGATGGGTGTGCGGGTCGATCAGCCCCGGCGTGACCGTCCCTCGCCGCGCGTCGATTCGGGTGACCGCCCCGTCCGGAACACCCATCTCGGCCAGCTGCGATTCCACCTCGCGCAGCCGACCGACGGCCACGATGCGCCCTTCGAACGCCGCCAGTGCGGGGCCGTGCGCCAGATCGGTGCGGGCGTCTTCCGCGGAGATGAGGCCGACGTCTGCTTGGGCAGCACCCATGTGCAACCCACCCGCGAGCGTGGCGATCTCGGAAGCGTTGTGGACGAGCAGGCCGGGTCGATCGGACGTCATCAGCTCAACGCCTGCGCAGCAGCGAGCCGCAGCTCGAGGGCCATAGACGGGTCGAAGTCGCGGATCTTCAGCCAGCGCGCAGCCTGGGTGATCCGATCCTGATCTGGCGCCGACCGATCGACGCCGATGTGATCTGCCACGTCCAGCAGTGCCGCCAGCGGGCACAACCCGATGAGCTCCGATTCCCGTGGCTCGATCCCCTCTGCGCGGGCAGCCTCCGTTACGGCCTCCCAGACCTTCCAGATCGGTGTGACCGTGTGGTCCAACAGGTTCATCGACACCTGCGCGCAGCCCAGGTCATCCAGGTAAAGGCCCAACGCCTGGACGCGCGGCAGGCCACCCGAGCTCTCGCGAACCAGTCGGGCGATCCGTCGGGCGATCTCGGCGTCCGGGCTTTCCAGGTTGATGTTGTAGGCGACCAGGAAGGGTCGGGCGCCGACTGCGACCGCGCCGGCTGTTGGATGAAGGCGGGCCGGACCGAAATCGGGCTCATTGCCGGGAACGGCGATCAGCTCTTTCAGCCCCTCGAACTGCGGCCGACGAATGTCGGCCAGGACGACTCGGTCGGGACGTTGTGCGGCCTTCGCATACAGGTAGACGGGCAGTTCGAAGCGCTCGGCGATCCTCTTGCCGAAGGCGCGCGCCAGCCCCACGCACTCGTCGATCGTCGTCTCGCCGAGCGGCACGAACGGGATGACGTCGACCGCCCCAATGCGCGGATGCTGGCCCTGCTGGCTGTTCATGTCGATCCTCTTTATCGCCTCGTCGACGGCAGCCTCCATGGCGTCAGTCACCGCCGTGACTGCTCCGGCGAACGTCAGCACGCTCCGGTTGTGGTCGCGATCGGAGGTCCGATCGAGCAAATGGACGCCAGCCGTCATGCGCACCCGATCGGCGATCGCGTCGACGACCTCCGGAAGACGCCCTTCGCTGAAGTTTGGAACGCACTCGACGAGATCGGCCATGGCTGCGCGCCAGTCTAGGTCCGCCGCCGGCGTGGGTCCCGCCTGGCCCGGTCACGCCGTTTGATCGGCCGTGCGTTCATCCGCGCCGGCCGAGCGGTGGCCGCGGAGCGACAAATTCTCGCCGTTGGGTAGGCTGTCGGCACCTTGGCAACAATTGAGGACCTGGTCCGCGCGATCAATCGCGATCTAAGCCCGCAGTTCGAGGAGCGTCTTCGCACTGCGCTGGCCGACAAGGATCGGGACTGGCTGGTCGACCAGCTCGTCAGGCTGACGCTCGATGCGCACAGCCTCGAGGATCTCGACCGCGCTGCCGTGGTGGAGGAAAAGGCTCGCCGTCGCCTCGAGCGCGTCGCCCGTGTCACGGCACTGGGCCTTGACGGACCAAGCGTACGGGCCTTCACAACCGACTACTCGGGGATGACGCGTGACCGGGCGATCTCCGACGGCCATCTGCTGCCAACCGCGCCAGCCAAGGGCACGGATCTAATTCTTCCTGAGCACAGGACTGAGTCGGGCGCGGCGCTGCTGCTTCGGGCCAAGGATGTGCTGTTCGCTCTCCTCTTTGGGGACGCTGCGACGGCGACGCGCCTCGATCGGGTTCAGCAGGAGCTGCTCACGCTGGCCATGCCACGTGGGAAACGGGACGCCCTGGACTTCATGCGTGCTTCGACCGAGCTTTCCGCGGCCGGCACCTGGCAGGATCCGGCAAGCGTCTCGAACGATGAGCGTGCCGACAACGTGCTGCTCGAGGTTCAGTTCGGGGAGACCGCTGACGAGCTCGTCGGGAGCGCCATCGTCGCCGCGCTGTCGGTGATCAACAACCTCGAGATCAACGAGCAGGTGCTCTACGCGCGGATGATCAACATCGAGGAGTCGACCCTGATCAGCTAGTCGTGGCTGGGCTTCCGTCGAAAGGCTTGGCTTCGAATGTGACAGTCACGTCGAAAGGATCCTGGCCCTCGATGTAAACAAGTTCGCCAAATCCGTATCCGCCCGTGCCGTCGGTCCATTGAAGCTTGCGACAGTTAGCCCGGCCCGACACAGCGGTCTCCGACATCTCCCAGATGTCAACGACGCAGCTGTTGCCGGCCGCGGCGGTATAGGTGCCGGCAGTCCATAGCTCGTGTTCGGCGATCCACTCGACTGTCACGTCACCAGAGGTAATCCCAGGCAAACCCACGGCACCAGGGTCAGAAAATTCATATGCGTTGATCCGGACGATCCAGCCGTCGTCGTTCCGCCACGTGACAGTCGCCCCCATGAAGGAGTCGAGCATCGAGTTCGGCCCGACCTGGTCCAGCGTAATGGTCTCCGTCGTGGCTCCCCGGGTCATCTCAATCGTCGCCACACCAGTCTCGTAGACGATGCTCGGACCAAGCTCGGGCTCCAGGAACGGATCGATCGGGCCGTACAAACCTGCGTACAGCAGGTCGCATCCGGAGATCACGAGAGGCAGCACTGCCAGCGCCGCCGCGATCCGCAGCCGGCGTGTCATGGTGCCCCTCCCTCTTCAAGCATCGGTATTCGCACGCCGCGTTCACGTGCGACCTCGATCGCGTGCTCATAGCCAGCGTCCGCATGACGGATTACACCCATGCCCGGGTCCGTCGTCAAGACTCGCTCCAGTTTCTGAGCCGCGAGCGGGGTGCCGTCAGCGACTACGACCATGCCGGCGTGCTGCGAGTAGCCGATGCCCACACCACCTCCGTGGTGGATCGAGACCCAGCTCGCACCCGCCGCGGTGTTCACGAGCGCATTGAGCAGCGGCCAGTCTGCGATCGCGTCCGAGCCGTCGCGCATGCCTTCCGTCTCGCGGTTTGGCGAAGCAACCGATCCAGAGTCGAGATGGTCACGCCCGATCACGATCGGCGCCGAGACCTCCCCTGAGGCCACCAGCTCGTTGAAGCGCAGCCCTGCCTTCGCGCGCTCGCCGTAGCCCAGCCAGCAGATTCGGGCGGGAAGTCCCTGGAACGGCACGCGCTCCTGGGCCATCCGGATCCAGCGCGCCAACCCCTCGTTCTCGGGGAACAGCTCGAGCACGGCCTCGTCAGTTCGCTTGATGTCCTCCGGATCGCCTGACAGGGCGACCCAACGAAACGGACCCTTGCCCTCGGTGAACAGGGGTCGGATGAACGCAGGCACGAAGCCAGGGAAGTCGAAGGCATTGGCGACACCGGCGGCCTGCGCCTGCGCTCGGATGTTGTTGCCGTAGTCGAACGTCACGGCGCCGGCTGACTGAAGCGCCAGCATGGCTCGGACCTGCTCGGCCATCGACGTCATGGCCAGTCGCACGTAGTCGGACGGGTCGGAGCGCCGCAGGTCGGCCGCCTGATCGATCGTCAGGCCCGCAGGAACATAGCCATTCAGCGCGTCGTGGGCGGAGGTCTGGTCGGTCACCACGTCGAAGCGTTCGCCTCGACGTACCAGCTCGGGCTCGAGCTCGGCGGCGTTCCCGATCAGCGCGATCGATTCCGCCCGACCGGCGGTGGCTGCCTGCCGCGCCCAGCTCAGCCCTTCATCGAGAGATGACGTCACGCGGTCGATATAGCCGATCTCGTGCCGACGGTGGGCGCGCTCCGGGTCGACCTCGATCACCAGCGCAACACCTTCGTTCATCGTCACGGCGAGCGGCTGGGCGCCACCCATCCCGCCCAGGCCGGCTGTCAGCACCACGCGGCCGCGCAGCGTTCCGCCGAAGTGCTGGCGCGCCAGCTCGGCGAACGTCTCGTATGTCCCCTGGAG
>CAZXLP010000109.1:0-5143 GCA_964642085.1 uncultured Anaerolineaceae bacterium | reverse complement strand
CCTCGCCCGACGGCGTCAGGAAAGAGTCGTGCTTCTCGGCCGTCGACCCGGTCATGGGCACGAACCAGTGCGTGTAGTGCGTAGCGCCGTGCGCCAGCGCCCACTCCTTCACTCCGTGCGCGACCGCGTCGACGATCGCCTGATCGAACGGCTCGAGCCCCGCGATCGTCCGGCGGAGCTTGGCGAAGATGGGCTTGGCGAGGTAGTGGCGCTGCGCCCCTTCACCGAAGACGTACTGGCCGTAGATCTCGGCGCCGGCGTGCTCGAGGTAGTCCTGCGTCGAAGCCACGCGGTGGCTGGAGATCGCGCTGGTCGCGGATTGGCGCGCGGTCATGCCCCCTCCTGGCGCGGTGCTCACGGCCGCGGCAGCGCGCGCAGCTGCGCGTCCCGTGCCGTTGCTCGTTGCGTCTGACGCCTGGCCATTGCTGTGCGCGACGGACTTATCCGCGAGCTCCGTGACCATTGCCGATAGTCCCTCCAAAACGCGTAGCGCCAGCCCTGAATCGGGCGTCGCACGGCCTTGGAAAAGTCTACGCCGAGCCTGTCCTCGCCACCGGTTGCAAACGACGCTCAGGACGGTTACGTAATCGGACCGAGAGGTCGTCCAGAAGAGCGCCAAACTCGTGCTCGCTGCTGACGTAGCGGTCGCCGATGAAGGCCAGCTCGAGGTGGTCGCCGTGCAGGCGGGCCCACAGCCGACGGCGCGGGAAGTAGAAGGTAAGCACGAGACCGCTGATCAGCGACAGGTACGCGACCCAGATCAGGCCCACGCCGGGATCGCGCTTGATGACCATGCCCGTATACGCCGCGGCCGACTTCCACGTGATGGTGTACCCGCCGGTGGTGTACGGCTCGCTCGTGGCGCCGAGACCGAGCGCGCGGATGAAGACGATGCCGCTCTGGTCCGGCCCCGGGGTCGCGGCCAGCCCGGTGACCACTAGCACGGCCATGCCGTCATTGGTCCGGTCGAGGACCAGGAGTAGGCCCAGGTCCGAGCCGGGGATCGTGATGAAGCCCTGCGGACGTCCGATGAGCGCACCGGTCAGCAACACAGGCCCCTCCCAGACCAGGCGGCCGGCGAGGTCGCGAATGGAGAGATCCTCGGCCGGCCCGAACGTGTTCTGGTGGAACACGTAGCCGTTGACCACAAGCGGGTCGTTGACGCGGATGATCTTGCGCGCCACTTCCTGCCCGTTGCGGTACACCGCAAGGTCGGTACGGAAATCGGCGAACGAGCCATCCGGCCGCGTGGGCGCCTCGAAGAGAATGTTCTTGACCAGCATGTTGTCGGGCGTACCGACGGCGTGGACGGGTGCCGTCTGGCCCTGGCCGAGGAAGATGACCGTTTCGTAGCCCAAGCCGGCTGTTATCGCGCCGCCAGCCAGGAAGAGGATCAAGCCGAGGTGAGTGAAGAGCGTCGCCAGCTTGATGTACTGGTTGCGGTCACCGTAGATGTGTCGTATCGGCGGCGATGAGGAGTCAGCCGGTGCCTCGACCGACACCTGACGGACACGAAAGTGTCTCCCGCGCAGAACTCCCACTAGCTGGTCGACCGCTCCGTCATCAGCGCCGGTGAAACGTGCCCGGTCCGACAGCCGAAGGTCGAAGAATGGCGCGGCCTGAACGAGCTTCACGTTGTGCGCCGTGCGCCATATTGCCGGCGTCCGATCCAGCGTACAGACGACGATGCTGACGACTAACAGCGTTAGTAGGAAGATGAACCACGGCGCAGAGAACACCCGGAAGAAGCCCAGGCGCTCAAAGACATCAACAATCGCCGGCCCGATCTGAACGCCCAGCACGTTCATGGCCTCGTATTTCGCGCCGATTGCTGCCATCTGCGTGGCATAGGCTTGCGGGTCCCGGAGGGCGAATGCGGGCAATTGCTCCAGAACCGTCCCGATCACTCCACCGACCGAGAGCACGCCGATCTGGAGAACGGCGAAGCGGACACTGGTGAGAGTGCGCCAGGCATACCAACCGAGACGCCCGAGAGGATTCAGGGCGCTACCAGCGCGGCGCGTTTCGAGAGTGATCGAGGCGATGGTTGCTTATTCCCGCTGGGTTTGAGAGTTGGCTGAAGCCAGGTCGGCCTACGCCGATTGCGCGGCGACCGCGGTCCGAGCCACGGCCAGGCCGTGCTCGAAGTCGGTGATCAGGTCGTCGACGTCCTCGAGCCCGACAGAGACGCGAATGAGGCCCTCGCGGATCCCTGCATTCGCGAGCGCGGCCTCGTCGAGCTGGCGATGCGTCGTCGACGGCGGGTGCACGGCCATCGTCATGACGCTGCCGAGCGACGCCGTGCGCGGCGGCAGGGTCAGCGCATCCAGGAAGGCCGCCGCCACGGAGCGCTCGCCGAGGTCGAAGGCAAGCATCCCGCCGCCGGCGCGGAGGATGCGTTGTGCGACCGCGGCCTGCGGGTGGCTCGGAAGGCCCGGGTAGTAAACGCGTTTCACGGACTCGTTCGCCTCGAGGGCCCGAGCAACCGCCAGCGCGTTATCCGTGTGGCGCTCCATGCGCACGTGCAGGGTGGCGATGCCGCGCAGGATCAGGAACGCGCTAAAGGGCGCAAGGGTGGCACCTGTGTCGACCTGCACCTGGCGAACCGTTGCGATCCGCGCGCTGTCCCCGACTACTACCCCGCCGAGCACGTCCGAGTGCCCGCCGATCCATTTTGTGCAGGACTCGACGACAAGATCTGCGCCCAGCTCCAGCGGCCGACAGAGATACGGAGAGGCGAACGTGTTGTCGACGGTCAGCGCCGCGCCGTGGCGGTGCGTGATCTCGGCCAGTGCGGGCAGGTCGGCTAGGACGATGGTCGGGTTGGCAATCGTCTCTACGTGGAGCAACCGCGTGTTGGGCCGGAACGCCGCGTCGACAGCGTCGTGGTCCGTCACGTCGACCAGCGTCACCTCGATGCCGAGACGGCCAAGGCGATCTTCAAGCAGGTGCTGGACGCTGCCGTACAGCGCCGACGAAGCGACGATGTGGTCGCCGGCCTCGACAAGCGAGATGAACATCGCGTGCGCGGCGGCCATGCCCGTGGCGAAGGCGAAACCGGCCTCCGCGCCGTGCAACTCGCTCAAGGCGTCGGCAAGGGCGGTCGACGTGGGGTTATCGATGCGCGAGTAGGCGTAGCCGGGTTTGCGGTCGGCGAGGATCTCGCCGAGCTCGGCAGAATCCTCGGCGCTGAAGGTGACCGCCTGGTAGATCGGCACAGAGTCGGGCCGCTGGTCCACGCGCGGCGCACGGGTCGCGGCGCCGATCGCGCGCGTGCCGAATCCGGCGTTTCGGGCAGGGCGGGAGTGGCTCACCACGAGATGCTACATCGCACGTTCAGTGCTGCCTGGAACGGTCGCCGACGTCCTGACCCGGGACCGACTCCGCAGTCAACTCAGCCGCCGCGGGTCTCCCATGGCGCGGGACGCGGCGACTCGGGTGGAATTCCTGATGGCACACCTACAGTTACCCGCTCGGTGGGCGGACCGGGGCCCATTGGGCGCGGTGCGGCGCGGGGGTCGACGGGCGGCAGTGGCGGACCAGTAGCCGGTGGCGGACCGGTGAGCGCGGGCGGGGCGGTGGCATCGCGCGCGTAGTGAACGATCTGATCTCGTCCGCGCCGCTTGGCTTCGTACATCGCGAGATCTGCCCGGCGCATCAGCTCGAGCCACGTGCGGCCATCGTCGGGATAGGTCACCACGCCGATCGAGGCCGAGGTCCGGATGAGAGAACCATTGTGCGGCAGCGCCAGGCGGGATATGTCGACGCGTACCTTCTCGGCCACGCGCAGAGCGCCCGCGAGATCAGTCTCGGGCAGCAGCAGGACGAACTCGTCGCCGGCGTAGCGCGCCGGCACATCGGTAACGCGGATGTCGCCGCGCAGCACGTCCGCCACTGCCTGCAGGAGGCGGTCGCCGGACTCGTGGCCAAATCGGTCGTTGGCGGCCTTCAATCCGTCGAGATCGAACATCAGCAGTGCGAACGGCCGCCCGGTCCGCGCCGCGCGCGGAATCTCTCGCTCGACGGTCGATACAAAGAAAGCGCGGCTGTAAAGCCCGGTCAGAGCATCGAAGCGCGAGAGACGCAGTGCCTCTTCGCGAGCGCGGCGCTGCTCACGGCCAATCACCGCGGCGACGTACGTCACGAGCCCGAGCGCGACGACGTTGAACGCCACCCGGCCAATGCCGTCCGCAGTCAGCAGCTCGGGCCCGGATGAGACCACCACGGCAAGCAGGTATGCGGCGACGGTGACCGCCGCCAATATCGGCGGCCAAAGACCGCTCGCCCACAGCGACCCAACGCCCAGCAGCAGGATGTAGCCAAAGAAATATGGGCTTTGGAAACCACCCGTCAGCATGAGCAGGATGGTCAGGAAGACGATCACGGCTGCGACCTCGAGCGTCGATCTCCAGCGCGCGAAGCTGCCCGCCGGCAGGACGTCCTGGAAGACCACGAGGAGCACAATCCCGATCACGAGCAAGCTGTAGACCGCCGCCTGTGACGGCCCGCCGGTGAGTGTCGTGATGCCGGCGACGGCAGCTATGAAGAGATAGCTGACGACACGGACCAGGCGCTCATAGAGAGCGCCCCGAATCGTGGAGGCCATGCCGTCAGGGGTTCGCTCATGGTCACCCGTCGGCAGGCGCAGCTGCGGTTCGGCTTCGGCCGCTGGGCCCGTCATACTCGCCGTTCGGATCGCACGCCGGTCACACTCGCGTGGCCCATGGCTGTGAGGAACAGAGCGAGAAGACGAGCGAGCTGATCGATTCGCACCTTGGGGTCGTCGCCCTGATCGGGTCGAGGGTCGGGCGATCTGTGGACCCTACGCTTGAGTAGCCCGATGGTACTGCTGCACGACAGCAGGAAGTACTACCGTGACCATGTTTAGTGTGGACGGAATGCACCGCGGCCTCGGATCCGTCGACCGCCTGAAGCGCGGAATTCCGGACCTCGACAGAAACGGCCGCATCGTCGTGGCTGCCCGCGCACTGCGCAGCTTTGGGTTCGGCCTCAACTCGGTCGCCCTGGGCCTATTCCTGGCCAGCCTGGGAGTGCCGGGCGTCGACATAGGCGTGATCGTGTCGGCCGCCTTCGCCGGATCGCTCGCCCTGACCGTGATCATCGCCGGGTGGGGCGATCGGAT
>CAZXLP010000108.1:0-5147 GCA_964642085.1 uncultured Anaerolineaceae bacterium | reverse complement strand
GTCGTAAACGTCGTGACAGGGCCGGGCGGAACAGTCGGATCGGCCATCGCGGCGCACCCAGGTGTGGGTAAGGTCGCGTTCACCGGTGAGACCACAACCGGCCAGGAGATCATGCGACTGGCCGCGGGCAACATCAAAAGGATCTCGCTCGAGCTCGGCGGAAAGAGCCCCAACATCATCTTTGCCGACGCGGACATCGAGCGCGTCGCGGCCGAGTCACCGCTGGCCGTGTTCGACAACGCCGGCCAGGACTGCTGCGCGCGGAGCCGGATCCTGGTCGAGCGGTCGGCGCATGACCAGGTGGTCGAGCTCTTCACCAGGGCGACCAAGGCGCTCGTGGTTGGCGATCCGGCGGACGACAAGACGCAAGTCGGCCCGCTGGTTTCCCAGCGCCAGCGGGAACGGGTCCAGGAGTACGTCGCGGCTGGGGAAGCCGAAGGCGCCGATTTGATCTACGGCGGCCGAGCACCCGACGATCCAAACCTCGCCGACGGCGCCTTCCTGATGCCGACGATCTTCGACGCCTGCAACGCCGACATGCGGCTAATGCGCGAGGAGGTCTTCGGGCCTGTAGTCGGGATCATCCCGTTCGACACCGAGGAAGAGGCCATCCGCCTGGCCAACGCCACGCCATACGGATTGGCCGGGTCGATCTGGACGCGCGACATTGGACGAGCGCTGCGCGTGGCGAAGGGCGTGCACTCGGGCACGATCTCGATCAACACCAACCAGGAAGTCCACACCGAGGCACCCTTTGGCGGATACAAGATGTCCGGCCTCGGACGCGAGCTTGGCATGCACGCGC
Source organism: uncultured Anaerolineaceae bacterium (assembly GCA_964642085.1). Lineage (GTDB taxonomy): Bacteria > Chloroflexota > Limnocylindria > Limnocylindrales > CSP1-4 > JALYGJ01. Next base: position 4,342 of record CAZXLP010000108.1, on the reverse strand, counting down.
TTGATCTCTATACCGAGGTCAAGAACGTATTCATCGACCTGAGCTGAGCCTGCAACTCGGCGCGCCGGAGGTTCTGACCGACCTGAGACAGGTCGCAGAACTACTTCCCGAGTGGCGAGCGCTGGCGGCTGCGTCGGCGCGCGCACCGCTCGACGCACCCGATTGGCTGCTGCCCCTCGCGCGTCGCTATCTGGCCGGCTACGGGGTTCGGTTCCTCGTCTGGCGGCGCGACGGGGAGCTGGTGGGACTGGCGCCGTTGAGCCTGATTGCTGATCGCCCACCTGTACGGCCAATACGACAACTGGCGTTATGGGGAACGATCGGCCCGCGGATGCGCGGCCTGGTTGACGTGCTCGCCCGCGACGATGCGCGGGCTGCGGTGCTGGATGGTCTCGCGCAGTGGTTTGGCGGCAGTCGCGAGTGGGACCTGCTCCGCATCGTCCGGCCGCAGGTTGGCTCGGCGACGCCGGAGCGACTTCGGACCGAAGCCGCAGCGTCTGGCTGGAAGTACGCGGCGTACTCCAACGTCCGCTCCACGACCTACCAGCTGGACCTGCCGGATTCGCCTGAAGGGTGGGACAAGCACCTCGGCTCGAAGGCACGCAAGGTCATGCGCTGGGAGATGCGCAAGTTCGCCGACTACAAGGGCGGCGTAATCGAGCCGGCGGTGGCCCCTCCGGCGCTGACCGCGTCGCTCGACGCGGTCGAACGGATGCTGCGCGAGCGATGGGGAGATGGCGAGGTGTACTTCGCCCACGACCCCGAATTCCGCGGGCTGGTCCATGAGTCTGTGCCCGCGCTCGTGGAGTATGGCGGAGCTTGGGTCACGGTCGCCCGCGACGAATCGGGCATCCGCGGCGTGCTGGTGTCGATGGCGCAGAACGGGTACGCCATGGCCCTGATGATCGCGATGACGACCGATCCGGCCTACAAGCCCTTCTCACTTGGTAAGCACCTGTTCGACGCCGGCCTGGCCGAGGCAGTCCGGCGCGGGTGTCACAACTACGACTTCCTGTGGGTTGGCGGCTACAAGGAGTCGTTCTGGCACGCGACGCCCCGCCACCTCGAAAGTGCCGTGGTCGGCCGGGGCGTCGTCGGCAGGCTGACGGCGGAGGTGCTCGCCCGTCGCTCATAGGGGGATCTCCGCGCCTCCGGCGACCGGTCGCGGGGCGACGGGTCGCCTCCGGCTTGCGTTGGTGCGTTCTGTCAACGGCGATCCGTTGTCGGCCTCGACACGGGCCATGCCCATCGGCGAGAATCAGGTCCTACGGGAAGCGTAGATGCGTGGCTTAACCATCCGGTCGCCGTGAGCCACGCGGAGCAATGGCGAGCCCGATCCCGTTCTATGGAACCGGATCGGAGCCTGTGCCGCACGCGTTGTCATTCGTTGCCCTCGGACTCGCGCACTTCTTTGACTACGCGTCTTTCCTCGTGATGATCGACCGCCACGGGCTGGCGGCCGAGGCGAATCCCATCGTGGTCCATCTCGCAGAGGTGGGTGGTCTGCCGGGCCTGACTGTGGCCAAGGTAGTGACCGTGGCGTTCGCGGCTCTGCTGATGGTGGTGATCGCCCCGCGCAGGCGGCGGCTGGCCATGGGACTCGTCATGTTCGGCGTCGCGGCAGGGCTGTTGGGCGGGTTCTCCAACATCGCCACGATCTGAGCCGTCGCCAGGCCATCGCGTCGCGGCACGATCAGCCACACGAACAGGACCAACAAGAGAACGTTGCGCAGGTTGAGCGCGGCCACGACTGGCGGATCGGCCGCGCGCAGCCCGTCGAAGGCCAGCGGATAGACCACCGTCGTCAGCGTGCAGATGAGGACGAGCAGGAACGCTTGACGCCTCGGTAGCAGCGCCCCGAACGGCAACAACCAACACAGGTATTGCGGCGACAGCACCTTGTTGGTGAGCATGGCGAGCAGAAGCGTCGCAACGATGAAGGCGATCAGCGTCGGTGGACTGACGAAGCCAGAGGTTCGGCTCTCGCGAGTGAACGCGAAGGCGCCGGCGACGAGCAGGGCCAAGGCCAGTACGACTTCGGTTATGAATACCGGTGCCGCCAACGCGTCGATCACCGGGGACTCGACCTGAAACGACCCAAAGCCGAAGAACACGCGGGCATTGACGTCGGCGACGTTGTCCGCAAGCAGCGCCAGCCCGCCGACGACGCTCTCGATCTCGATGCCGCGGTCGCGCTGGTAGTTCAGGAACGACAGCGAGTCGGGCCCGGCGACAAGGTAGGCCAACAGGAAGACTGCGCCCACCGTCGTGATGAGGCCGAATCCGAAGTAGGCAGCAGCGGACCAGCGTCGGCCACAGAGGTAGTACGCGAGCAGCACGGGAGCCAGGAAGGCCGGATAGAGCTTCGTTGCCACTCCAAGTCCCAACGCTAGGCCTGCCCACGTCGGCCGACCCGCGGCCACGGCAGCGACGGCTGCGATCGTCAGGAACGCAGGCACTATGTCGAAGCGCCAGATGACTGATACCGATAAGGCCAGGGCCAGCGCGAGGAAGACGAGCAGCGAGTTCCGCTCCGATTGCGCCGACCACCCTTTCCGCGCCAGCCATACGACGACGGCACCCGTGAACACTGCGATGGCAAGGCTCACCAGGCCGAAAGCGAACTGGTACGCCAGGGGCGACGAGTCGACGCCCACCAGGATCCTCGGCAGGACGAGTGGAAGGAGGGCCAGCGGCGGGTACTCGACCGGGAACTCGAGGTAGGGAATGGCGCCCGACGCGATCCGATCGGCGATGCTCAGGAAGACGAGCGGGTCGCCATCGCGGGGCGAGGCCAGGATGACCACAATCGCGGACACGATGCCGATGCCGAGCCCGATGAGATTGATGGTTCGGCTATCGGGGCGGCTGACCGGTGCCGCGGTCACGCTACGCGCTCACGATGACCGCCACGGCGCCAATGCTCGCGACAAAGGTCGCGCCGAGGACGGCCGCCCAGACGAAACGCGACAGGCCACGCGGTAGATCGACCGGTAGCCACGCCCACGCCGAGCGCCAGGCCCGAATGCCGCCATCCGCCGATAGCGCGATGAGTAGCCCAGCCGCGACGAGCGCCGGGTATCGGACGAAGCCAGAAGTCAGCGGCGCGCCGAAGTTGAGAGCGGTGATCGCGATGACACCGCAGACCAGGACCACCACCGACAGGTAGATGAACCAGTCGCCGAGGACGGGCGGGTTTGCCTCTGGCAGGCGCTGCGGCGGCTCGGGACGCGAGCCGGCGCGCTGGGGGACTTCCTGTCGGTCTAGGTCCACGGCCGGAGTCTAGCCACGGCCTCCCGTTCGGCCTGTTGCGAACCGGCTACTGATTGGTTGCGTCTTCCTCGATCTGTGGCCCTGCCCGAAGTGGGCGTTGCTCACGACGTGGGCAGCTTGAACACAAACCGGCCGTATTCACCCGCCACAAGCTTCCGGATCGCTGGTTTCGGCTCGCGTGGTGAGCAGAATTGGGATTTCTGGCAAGGCTTCGCGACAGATCGGCCGAGAGGGCGGCCTCCGGAGGGCTCGCGCTCGGTTCTGGTCGAAGTTGCTCGCCGTGTGAGCGCGGGGAGCTATTGGTTGGTCGAGTCTTCCTCGATCTGTCGGCGCGCTTCCGCACGATGGTCGGCCACCGCCTTCGCGACCACGCTATCCGACAACCCCAGGATTTGGGCCGCGAGCAGCGCGGCGTTCTCGGCTTGGCCGATCCCGACAGTGGCGACGGGCACGCCGCGTGGCATCTGGACGATCGAGAGGAGCGCGTCCAGCCCACCGGCGACCTGGCCGGGCATCGGCAGGCCGATCACCGGCAGTGTCGTCTTTGAGGCCACGACACCCGGCAGGTGCGCGGCGAGGCCAGCGGCGCAGATGAAGACCGCTGCCCCGCGCGCCACGGCGTCAGTGACATAGCGATCTAGAAGATCTGGCGCGCGATGGGCCGAGATCACGCGCAGCTCATTCGCCACACTGAGCCTTCCAAGCAGGTCCGCGGCTTTCTGGACCACCTCGAGATCCGACCGGCTGCCAACGACGATCGCCACGAAAGGCGAACTGCTCGCGGACGCCATCAGCCGAACCTTTCCTTCTGCTCCGGGTAGTAGAGGGCGTTGGTGGCGAGTTCGGTCATTGGTCTAGTGGACCCCCTCAGTCGGCCGGATGCCAGCGAGCGTGGCTCGAATCCGCGGAGGGGTGACGATGTCTCCCTTCTGCTCGTAGAGGGTCAGTGCCAGCTCCAGCGCATCCGCGGCCTCATCGGCTCGCCCGGCGACGAGGAGAACATCGGCGAGGTCTGTCAGGACGTCGGCGCGGTCGGTGAGGAAGTCCGTTCCTTCGAGCGCAGCCACGG
>CAZXLP010000107.1:0-5229 GCA_964642085.1 uncultured Anaerolineaceae bacterium | reverse complement strand
AGCGACTTGGTGAAATAGAGCCATTCCTCGCCGGAAAGCTCGTTCAGGGCGTTGTCCGGATGCACCGCCGACTGTGCCTCGCGCACCTCGGCACTTTTCCGCACCCCACAAGTATCCACCAGACCGCCGTATCCTTCGGGGGTATGGCGTTCATCGGTCGTGAACGCGAGTTGACCGCTCTCGGCGTGGCGGTGCAACGCGCCGCCGGGGGGGAGCCAACCCGGGTCGCCCTTTCCGGTCCGCTTGGTATAGGAATCTCCCGCCTCGTCGACGAGCTCGCCGAGCGTCTCGGTCGATCCCCAGGTCTGACTCTCTGCCGTGTCAGGTGTCACGCGCCCACATCCGGCGTTCCCTATGGAGCCCTCCGCGATGCGTTGGCGCCGATCCTGGCCGCAGTCCCGGACGACCGGATTGCCCAGCTTGTCGGCTCCGGCGCGCACGATGTCGGCGCGTTGATCCCCGACCTGGTAGGCCGCCTGGATCGAATTGGGGTCGTGGCGCGTGCGCCCCGGCTCGACGCGCCCGACCAGCGCGGCGCCCGCGTCCGCGAAAGCCTGTTCGGCGTGGTCGCCCGCCTCGCGAGCCAGGGGCTTGTGGTTCTGGTTGTTGAGGACCTCGAGCACAGCGATCCGGGTACTCGCAGCTTCGTAAGCGCGCTGTTGCGTATCCGCCGGCGACTGCCGCTCGCCCTCGTGATCGGCTATCACACCGACGAGCTGCCGCGCGGCCACCCGGCGCTCAACCTGGTGCGCGAGATCCAAGAGAGCCCGCTGGTGGAGCAGCTGCCCCTCGCCCCGTTGACGCGCGATGAGGCGTCCGCGATGGTCGAGAGCCTCCAGGGCGAGCGCCCGACCCATGGCTTCGTCGCTGCCGTCATGGAGGGCTCGCGCGGCAACCCTTTGCTCGCCGGTCAGCTGGTGGCCGCCGAGGCAGAGCTCGCGGGGCTGCGTCTGTCCGACCCGTTCGACGAGATCCTCGCTGCGCGCCTTGCCGGGCTCGACCAGGCGGCCGTACGTGCCCTCCGCGTGCTCGCTGCTGCGCGACGGCCAATTTCGGAACCTGACCTTGCCGCCCTCCGGCTGCCGCACGGGCACCTACCCCGCAACGCCGCTTCGGCCGCCCTGGCCAGCGGTCTGGCGATCAGCGGCCGCGACGGCCTGGAGTTGGTCCACGATCTATGCGCAGAGGCAATTGAGGCCTCGTTGCTGCCCGCCGAACGGCACGGCCTCCACGCGGCACTCGGTGAGCTGACCTCGATTGAGCCGGCCGAGGCGGCCTGGCACTGGGAGCGCGCCGTGCAGCCGCGCAAGGCGCGCGAAGCTCACCTCTCGGCCGCTGAAGCGGCCGAGGAGATCGAGCCCGGTGAGAGCGCCCTCATGCACTATTCGGCCGTCCTCGAGTTGAGCGAGGTCGACGAGGCCACTGACGTGTCGCTGCTCGAGGCCGCCGCGACCGCGGCCGCCGAAGCATCGGCATTCCGCCGCTCAGCGACATACGTGGAGCAGGCACTGAGTCGGGTGGCCGGCGGGCGCATCGAGCGCCTGCTGACTGGGACGGTCCCGGCCAGGGAGGCAGATGCGCGGACAGAGGCCCGCACGACGGCGGCAAAGTTGAGCGAGAAGCTGGGGCATTTCCGGCGCGGTGGTGGTGACGCCGTAGGTGCGCAGCAGGCGTTCGAAATGTCGGTCGAGCTCGCGCCTCCAAGCGCGCCACAGGTACGCGCCCAGGCCCTCGCGGCACTGGCGCAGAGCCTGATGCTCGACGGGCGGTTCGCCGACAGCGCAAAGGTTGCCCAGGACGCTCGATCGACGGCCACCAGCGCCGGCCATGAAGGATTGGCCGCCTTCGCGCATGCCAGTGACACGCTCGCGGTCGACCTCGGTTGGATGGGCGACATCGACCGCGGCCTGGGCATGCTCGACGAGGCGATGACCACTGCCCGCAAGGTTGGCCGGCTGGACGAGGTGATGCGCTGCTACGCCAACCGAACCACGCTGCTCGACCTCGACTCGCGCCGAGAAGAGGCACTGGCGGTGGTGAAGGAGGGAATCGCCGAGGCGAGTCGCAGCGGTCTCGGCCTGACGTACGGGGCCTTCCTGCGCGGGAACGCGGCGGACATCCTGTTTCAGCTCGGCCGCTGGGCGGAGTCGGAGGCCGAGTGCCGAGCGGCGATGGAGTTCCCGCCGGCTGGTTTCGCGTGGTTCAGCCCGACGCTTTACCTGGGGCTCGTTCTCGTCGAGTCACGCGCCGATGAGGAGGCTGGGCGCCTTGTCGGGCAGGCGCTCCTGCAACTCGACACCGTTCCCGCCGGCCAGTGGTCCGCGCTCGTCCTGCGTACCGCGGTGAGCGATGCCCTGTGGCGGTCGGAACTCGATGACGCGAGAAACGCCGCGGAGCAGGGCTGGCAGCGAGTGCTCGAAACGGACGACCCGGCGCAGATCGCGTCAGCAGCGGCGACTGTACTGGAGGCCTGTGCGGCTTCCTCCGAGCGCGGCCGGTTGAAGCGTGACTGGTCCGAAGTTGCAGACGCGGGCGAGCTCGCTGGGCGGGTCCTGCCGGCCGCCGAGCAACATGTCACCAACTGGCACCTGCCAAGGACCGTTGGCGCGTGGCGCGAGGCCGAGCTCCACCTGGCGACGGCTCGCGCCCATGCCGAGCGCGTGCGCGGCAAGACCAAACCAGAGACGTGGGCCGATCTCGCCGAAGCCTGGGCCAAGGTCCCGGTTCCCTACCAGGCAGCCAAGGCGCGTTGGTGGCAGGCGCAGGCCGCGCTGCCCACGAGGGCCCGGCGTGCCGAAGCGCGGCGCGCGCTGACCGAGTCGTGGCGAATCGCGTCGGAGCTGCCGGCGGGACCGCTTCTGCGGGCGCTACGCGACCTGGCCATCCGCGGGCGCATCAACCTGCCTGACGCGGATCTTGTTGCGATCCCCATCGAGCCCGATGCCAGGGAACTGGTTCCTGTTGGGCCCGGGCGCCAAAGGGTCGTCGACTTCGGCGTTCGTATCGGCGGTGGCCAGCTTTCGCCGGCGGAGATGCGGTTCGGGCTCAGTCCGCGCGAAAACTCGGTCCTTCTCGTGCTCGCCGAGGGGCGCACCAACCGCGAGATCGCCGAGCGGCTGTTCATCAGCGAGCGGACCGTCGCCGTTCACGTCAGGCGCATCCTGGCCAAGCTAAAAGTCGGCGGTCGGACGGAAGCGGCCGGGATCGCCATCCGACTCGGACTCGTTCCCGACGACCCGCGCGCCGGCGTCAGCGCCCGCTCCGCGCGGGCCTGATCTCACTCCGCAACATCAGACCCCGTGATCGGCAAGAATGCGGCCATGAACAAATTGCCGCTCTCCCTCGCGGCGCGCGCCGCGTGCATCTGTTTAGCTGCCGTCGTCGCCGCGGCCTGCGGGTCCGGCACGGGCCCGGGTTGGACGTACGCGCCGCTTGGCCCGACGCCCTCGGCGGGCGCGTCATCTGCGCCGTCCCCAGGTGGGACACAGGGACTCCCAATCGACGTCGCGACCAACCAGGACAATCCGCTCGCCTTCGTTCCGTCCACGCTCAACGCGCCCCCGGCGACCCTCGTCACGGTCAACTACAACAACAACAGCAACCAGCCGCACAACATCAACTTCTTCAATGGGTCGGACAACACGGCGCCCTCGATGGGCGCGACCGAGACCGTCACCGGGCCCAACGCGCCGCGCTCGGTGACCTTCACAACGCCTTCGTCCGCGGGCGATTACTTCTTCTGGTGCGACGTCCACACCACGACGATGGTGGGCACATTGCACGTCGCACAATGAGGTTTGGCGCAGCAGGTTCGGCCGGCCGATCGTCGTTCTGACGTAGACTTCGTCTCCCTCCCACGCTCGGCGCGAGCCGAATCACTTGCCCGAGAAACGCTTCGCTTGGGGTTCTGACCACGTAGATGTCTTCTAACCCGTCGCCCGCTATCGCCGCGATCCTCTCGTTCCTGTTTCCTGGCGCCGGACAGGTTTACGCAGGCGAGACGCGCAGAGGACTTGTCTGGGCGATCCCAATGTTCGTTTTCGTGATCGCCGTGGTGGTGATCCTGCTTGGCGGTCAGAACGCGATGCTCGGCCTGATCAGCAGCCCGCAGAGGCGTTTGGCGCTGCTCGTCTTCAACATCGCCTTCTTCCTGTACCACCTCGCCGCGATGCTCGACGCCTACGGGGTGGCCCAGCGCGAGCGTTCTCGCTCAGTCGGGTTCTCCAGCTCAACCGGCGCCGCGCCGATCGTGCTTGCCGCGCTCGTGTCCCTGACTCTGGTGATCCACGGCATCCCCGAGGTCTACGGCATCCAGGCCCACAACGCGATCTCGAACATCTTCGATCCGAACCAAGAGAATCCAATCCCGTCGTTCAGCGTCCAGTCGCTTGCGCCCAGCTCGCAGACACCAACGCCGATAGCGACTCCGTCACCCACTCCGAGCACCACGCCCGGCCCGAGTGGAACGCCAGGGCCGAGTGGGACGCCCGGGCGCCAGACGCCGCCCCCGCCACGTACGCCTCCGCCGCCGATCGCGAACTTTCCCGACGGTTGGCCGGGCTGGGCTCAGGACGGAAAACTGAACATGCTCATCGTCGGCACCGACTCGCGCTCCGAGACCGGAGTGGACGACAACAGCCTGCGCACCGACACCATGCTGCTGATGACGATCGACATCCAGGCCGGCAAGGCGGCGATGTTCAGCTTCCCGCGCAATATGTGCACACCTGCGATCGACCGCAGTTGCGGGGCAGCCGGTGCCGACTCGCGCTATCCCGACTGGCTGCGCATCCCCCTCCCGGCCGAGAGCGCCGGCGCCTACCCGAACGGCATCTTCCCGGACATGCTCAACGCGCTCTGGCGTCGTGCCGCCGAGCGGCCCGAGTCGTTCCCGGGGTCAGAGGGCGTGAACGGTCAGGATTGCCCGCAGCAATACGAATGCACACGAGCATGGCGCGCCCTGGTCGGCACGATCCAGGAGATGAGCGCGGTCCAGATCGATGGCATCGTCTCGGTCAACCTGAATGGCTTCGTCGCGCTCGTCGATAACCTCCCGCAGCAGTGCGCTCCGGCCGCCGTCCGCGTCCAGCTCGGCAACCGCGAGTGCTACGGCGGCATCTGGATCGACGTTCCTGAGCCCGTCCACGAGGACGTGTACCGCACGTCCACCGGTCAGCAGATCGAGCTGGACATCGAACGCGGCTGCCAGTTCTTCGACGCCGAGATGGC
>CAZXLP010000106.1:0-5233 GCA_964642085.1 uncultured Anaerolineaceae bacterium | reverse complement strand
CGGACTCTGGCGTCGACATTGGCTGACCGTGTCCGCGCCGCCCTCTCCCGGGCATCAGGGACAGTGCTGCTCTCCAGGTGCCCCGGCGGCAGGGTCAGCGGAAGTGGCGGGCTTGGAGTTCGTACATCTCGGCGTAAGTGCCACCTGCAGCGACGAGCTCTGCATGGGTGCCGATCTCGGCGACGCGGCCGTGGTCGAGCACGACGATGAGGTCGGCGAGGCCAACGGTTGAGAAGCGGTGGGTGACGAGGACGGTGATCGTGCCGTTGGCGGCCACCAGGTCGCGTGCGTGGGTGCGGTACTGCTGGAAGATCTCGCGCTCGGCGAGGGGATCGAGCGCGGCGCTCGGCTCGTCGAGGGCAAGGAGGAGGAGGTCGCGCCGCATCATCGCCCGAGCGATCGCCACCCGCTGCCATTCGCCGCCGGAGAGGTCGGCGCCCTTGAGGCGCGGCCCGAGCCTGGAGTCGAGGCCATCGGGCAGACGTTCGAGCAGCTGGGTCGCGAGCGCCCGGTCCGCCGCCATGTGCACCCGCTCCGCGTCGTTGACGTGGCTGAGGTCACCGGCTCCGATGCTTTCGCGTGCCACGAGTTGCAGGTGCAGATGATCCTGGAAGCAACCGGACGTCCGCTGCTGCCAGTCGTCGTGGTCGAGCTCGAGAAGATCGACGCCGTCGATGAGCACGGCGCCGTTGGTCGGCGCGTAGAGGCCAAAGAGCATCTTGACGAAGGTGCTCTTGCCGGCACCGTTGTCTCCGACGATGGCGAGAACCGAGCCGGCAGGCAGGTCAACGGTCACGTTCGACAGTGCGTCAGCGGCGGCGCCGTCGTACCGGAACGAGACCTCCCGCATCTGGATCCCGCGTTGGAGCGTCCGTGGCGCGGGCTGGAGCGGTCGACCCTGGAACGACGCCGGGGGCGGTGGCAGCGAGGTCTCGAGATCCTCAAGTTCTCCGAAGATGGAGGTGATCTGCCCGAGGGAAGTGACACCGCTGACGGCTTGGCCGACCTGGCCAACGATGAGGCCCATCGCGCCGAGGGCGAGGAACAGGTTCTCGGGCGGAACGGACCCATCTCGTACGCCGCGGATGAGGACGACAATGGCGATGGCGAAGGCTGCGAGCTGGGCGAGCCAGCCGAGCGCGGCGATGCCGCCGGCTCGTCGTTCCGCCAAGTACTGCACCCGATCGGCGTGGCGCCAGTCCGTCGAGTACCGGTTGAACAGCTCGTGCTCCAGCCCGGCAACGCGCACCTCGTCGGCGTGGCTGGGGTGCGTCGCGAGGTCGTAGACGAGCTGGGCGCGGCGGGTGCGTTCCATCTCCGCCGTTCGCGCGCGTTGGAGTGCGGCTTGCTCTCGCCCGTTGAGCAGGGTCGCCGGCAGCCCGCCGAGCGCCACCAGCACGAGCCGGGGGTCGACGGTGAGCAGGAGCCCGACCGACACCAGCAGACCGCCGAGGCTGTCCACCATCCAACCGAACATGCGAGGCGCCTGGCTCACCTCGAAGCTTCGGCTCTCGAGGAGCGCCACCCGGTCCGCGTTGCGGCGATGTTCGAGGTCGGTGGTGTGACGTGGTCGCAGCACGGCGTGCGCCCGGCGAAGTTGCAGGGAAAGCAGCGTCGCTTCGCCGAGTTGCAGGCGAGCCGTTCGCGCCGTCCTGCCGATCCACGCCGTCAGGAGAAACGCCACGGCGAAGACGATCACGGCAACAGCCACGCCCGTGTCGTCCCCGGCCCGGGCCGCCCGGAGCAGAGACCGAGCCGACAAGTAGCTCGCCAGCGTGGCGCCAGCGACGATCGGCGTGAGTGCCAGCAGCGCGCGGCGCAGGTCGAGGGAGAACATGAGGCGAAACACCTCGAGCGAGAGGCGCAACCGTCGGGCGATCGTCATCCCTCCCCCTCCGCGTTCTCAGCTCGAACGAACTGCTCCGCTTGGGCCCGGAACATCCGAGCGTAAAGACCGCCAGAAGCAAGGAGGGAGCCGTGGTCGCCGTCCTCGACGATCCGACCGTCGTCGACCACCAGGATCCTTTCGGCTTGACGCACCGTGGAGAAACGGTGCGACACGAAGGCGATGAGGACGTCGCTGTTGCCTTCGAGCGATCGGACGAGCACGTCGAACAACTCGGCTTCGCCACGCACATCGAGGGCTGCCGTCGGTTCGTCGAGCACGAGCAGGCGTGCTCCGGCTGCTACACCGACGAGCGAGCGAGTGAGCGCAAGCCGCTGCCACTCGCCGCCCGACAGGCTTCCCCCGCCGGAAAGCTCCGCAGACAGGTTCGTGTCCCACCCGTTCGGCATTGAGGCAACCCGGCCGTGAACACCAGTGAGTCTGCCGATCTCTTCGATCCGCTCGTCCACATCCTCCGGCTGCCAGTGGAGAGCACCGAAGCGCGCGTTGTCACGAGCCGACGCGGGATAACGCACGAAGTCTTGGAACAGGACGGCCAGCGCGCGCCGCCAGCTCGCGGGATCGATGCTTGCGAGGTCCGTGCCGTTCACGGTCACGACACCCGACGCCGGCTGGATCAGGCCACAAAGGAGCCGCACGAGCGTCGTCTTGCCCGCACCGTTCTGCCCGACGACCGCCACCCGCTCGCCGCTCCGCAACTCCAGGTCAACTCCCGCGAGCACATCCCGGTCAGACCCCGGGTAGCGGTACGTCACACCCTCGAACCGCACCGTCAGGGGCCCCTGCTCGACGGTGCCGGTCGGTGCGTCGCCGTCGAGTCTGGCAAGCGCGTCCTCCGCCGCGGCGATCCGGCCGATCGAAGCGGCCGCGAAGGCCATCAGCACGTCGTCCTGGTTCACCGCGCCGTTCGGGTTGAGCGCCATGATCGCGGTGAGGGCGAATGTGAGCTCGGCCAATGTGACGCTGCCGCTGGTGGCCCCCTTCGCCAGCAGCACGAGCGCAACCACGTCCAGCGCTGCTACCCACACCAGCAACGCGATCAGACTCGGGGTGAAGTCCCGCCGGCTCGACCACGCGCCGCGCATGTGGCTCCGCGTGCCTGACTCGTAACGCTCGAGCAGCCACCGGCCGAGCCCGAAGACTCGGACCTCGTTCGCGGGTGCGTTCGTCGTGGCCAGCTCAAGGTCGTAGCCGAGTTCCTGCGGCGCCGCTGCCGCGCCCGCAATCATGCGGCCACGCACCTTCTGCATCTCGTCCTCCAGCTTGAGCTGCGTGAGAAGGAAGACGACCCCGAGACGCCAGTCGACGACGAACAGTCCCGCGACCAGACCCGCCACGAGGACTCGGCTGCCCAACACGCTCGGAAGCAGCGCTGCGAACCGGCCTGGAGTGAATCCCGCCGCGGGCGTCACCCCCTTCGCATCCTCAAAGACACGTCGCAGCTCGGCATCATCGAGAAAGGTGGTTGTGCGCGGTCGGAGCGCTATCCGCAAGACCCGCTCGCGGAGCCGGCCATCGACCTGGCGTGCAAGATGATCTGCGTTGGCGACAATGACGGGACGGGTCAAGCCGGCGATGCCGCTGATCGCCACAAACGCGAGGGCTGCGACCACAAGCCGCTCACCTGCGGCCGACGACGCGCCGTCACGAACGACCGCAGGCACGGTCGCGACCAAATGCGCGACCGCTACCATCCGGGCAACCGGGAGGATCCCGCTCGCGAAACTAAGGGTGAGCGTCGTCACGAGGGGACCTCGCCCCGCTCCCTGCGCGCCCCGCACGGCATTACGAACCGAACGAGCGACTTCGGCCATGCGAGACAGATCGAAGACCGCCCGTAACCGCGCCGTCGCCCCCATGAGCCCGACTCTACGGAGTGTTCCTCCCACGCCAACCGCCTTTTCGTCCGACCGCTCCGCGTCCGCGCATGCGTACGGCCCTCGGCGTCGAGACCTGCGAAGTCGTCCGACACAAAGGCACTGCGCAGCCTCCGACCCGGTCTTGGTGGCACCTTGGCCTGAAGCGGCGCCGCGCGATCTGTGACATCGACGGGCGGGCTCGACAGCGAGCAGACCGCCGAATCGGTTACGACCCGCGACGAGTTGCGCGCTCCCGCAGACTCGAACGACCTGGGCTCAGGTGTCGGCGAGGATCCTATTGAGGGTTGCGGCCATGACGTCGCCGCCTGCGTGTCGCCGCGGGAGGAAGTAGAGGACTGCGTCGACGGCGTGGCACAACTCCAGAGCTCTGCCGCGCGCCCAGGTGGCTTCGTCGGGGGCGAGTTCCTTGCGGAAGACTTGACGGCCTTTGGGCCCGAGGATCGACCAGGCAGGCGCGAGGTCTCGGGCGGGGTCGCCGTAGCCGGCGGCGCCCCAGTCGAGGACTGCGGTGACGTTGCCCTCTTGGACGAGCACGTTGCCTGGGATCAGGTCGTCGTGAATGAAGCACGTCGTGGTGGGGTCCTCCAACTCGTACGCCGCGGTGGCGAGCTGGCGTACACGTTCGATGTCGAAGAGGTGGCCGGCGCTGGGACCGACGCGGTCGAGCTGTTCGAGGAGAAAGTCGATGTGGGGTCGGATCAGGATGCCCTCGTCGCCGACGGCACGCTTTGGAACTGGTAGTCCCTGCCCGAGCCCTCCGATGGCGGTGACGACTTCCGCGAGCCGGGCGCCGAGGCGTGGCGAATCGTGGTCGATCTCGTGGCGTGCCGTCCAAGCGTCGCGGCCGTCGAGCCAGGCGAGCACGGACCATCGATGGGGATAGAGCTCGTGGGGACGTCCGATGTGGAGGAGCTGCGGGATGGCCACGATCGAGGTGAGCGGGGTCGCCTCGAGCTGCTGGAGCAATTGGTGTTCGCGGTCTGCTTCTTCGGATGCTCCTGGCCGCCGAGGAAGCCGCACCACGATGTCATCGCCGCCGTCGACCCTGCCGCGCCACATCGCGTGTTCCGTTCCCGAGGTATCGAGGCATTCCAGTGGGAGGTTGGCCCACTGGGGGCATTCGGTGGCCAGCAGCGCGCGAACGACCGCTTCGCTCGTGTCGGGTTCGTCATCGTGGATCTGGTGGACCACCGCCCGATTGTCCTCCACCACGCGGCCTGGCAACCGTGCCATTTCTCGTTGCCGACCCCGCGCGCGTGCAGAGCAGGGCAGACGCTCCGAGCCGAACTCATCCGGGCAGAGCTGGCGCGGCTCGGCTTCGCTGCGCCCAGCGACTGATCTCAAGCCCAGTGCTGTCCCGGAACGACGGTTCCCGCGCTCGCCGCGAGCGGCGGAATGTCCCAGAACGCGCGGACAGGACGGCGGACACTGCGTCTCCAAGGTGCCG
>CAZXLP010000105.1:0-5290 GCA_964642085.1 uncultured Anaerolineaceae bacterium | reverse complement strand
AGGTCGTCCCGATCGGGATGACGATGTAGTCGCCAGGTCCGTAGCGCATCGGCCCGAAGTTGCTCTCGAAGACGCCCGCGCCCTCGTGAACGAAGAGCATCTCGTCCGCCTCGCCGTTGCGATAGAAAGTGCCATCGGGCAGCGGCTCCGTCGGCCGCACGATGCCCATCAGCACGTCGCTGTTGAAGAACAGCGCCAGGCGCCCGTTGACAATGTTTCCGCCTGCCGTCACGGCGCCCGTCTTGACGAGCCGGTGGCGGTGCAGGCCATCGTCGACGGCTTCGTTGTGGATGTCGCGCAGGCGCTCGATCTTGTGCGTCCGCGTCGGCGGAACGAGGTGATACAGCAGGGAGCTACGGCCAGTGAAGCCCTCCATGCCGAAGAGCTCTTCGGCGTATAGGGAGCCGTCAGGCGCGCGATGCTGCGTGTGGCGCTTGTGCGGGACGTTGCCCCGACTTACGTAGAACATGCCCGGCTGGCCTCCTCGATCGATCGAGGCGAGTCTAGCGATCCGGGCCGGGCGAGCCTCGGTGCCGCTACAGCCTGTCCAGCACGACCGCGGTGAGGCCGGCCGCGAGGACGGTCCCGAAGCCTGCGGATATCGCCCAATGCACAGGCGAGGGCAGCACCGGCCGGCGATCAATGCGGATCAGGGCTTCATAGAACAGGCCGACGATTACCAGGAGAGCTATCAGCGGAAGCCCGATCAGCACGAGGACCAGCCAGATCGCGCCGGTGGGGTCCATACCAGAGCGGGCGGGCTCCATCCCCCCGCCCGGGTAATAGGTGTCGTGGACGGCCATGCGTCCGCCGAGCCACGCGCGGAGTGCTCTGATCAGCGGCACGCCGGCCCTCCAGTTTGCCCCGCCCTCGCTCGAAGGTTACGCGGCTGGAGCCCCGTGCGTACGCGTTGGCGCCGTCGTCAGGCTGGGCCTGCCTCCATGACACCCTCGGCGCCCTTGCTGGCGCGGCCCCGCCAGATCAGCACTCCGATGATCGCCACAGCCGAACCGACCGCCACCAGGCGGACCATCGTCACGATTGCCGCGTCTGCGCCGAAGAGCAACAGAAGCCGATCGATGTTCAGCACGATGATCAGCGCCCCGACGGCTGTGCCGAGGGCTCGGTCGTCGAAACGTCGCACGAGCCAGGCGGAGATGGGCGCCGCGATCGAGCCGCCGACGAGCATCATCGCGACCACGTCCCAGCGGATGCCCGCCGAGCCCAACGCCAGCAGGAACCCGACGCTCGCGGCGATCGAGACGATGAACTCGGATCCGCTGACCGTGCCGATGATCGTTCGCGGCTTGAGCCGTCCGGCCGCCATGAGCGTGGAGGTCGTGGTCGGACCCCACCCGCCGCCGCCGCTCGCATCGAGGAATCCCCCGACCAGGCCAAGCGGGGTCAGCATCCACGTCCGACTCCGGCGCGGCTTCTGATTCGCAACCGACTCGTCCTCGGACAATGGCGGCTGATCGTGAAGGGCCGCCGGCGCGATGCGCGTTCGGTGCGCGTGGATGAAGCGGAAGAGGATGACGGCCCCGAGCAGCAGCAGGACCACGGAAACCCACGGTCGCGCGGTGTCCAGGGACAGATTAGAAAGGACGACGGCACCAAAGAATGCGCCGATGCCACCCGGGATGCCGAGCAGAAGGAGGATCCTGCCGTTCACGTTGCCCAGCCGCCAGTGCGACGCACCCGAGATGCCCGACGTCCCGATCTCGGCGAGGTGGACACTCGCCGACGCCAGCGCCGGCGTCAATCCGAGAGCCAGCAGCAGGCTGGTTGAGGACACGCCGTAGCCCATACCGAGTGAGCCGTCGACCAGTTGGGCCAGGAAGCCTGCGGCCGCAATGGCCAGTAACAGGAACATCGAATCCTCCGCCGCGCATGTCCACAATGATGATCATTCCCACTAACTTAGTAGGAATAGTGCGCAAGATGAAGGGTCATGGCGATGTTGTCAACCTGGCGGCCTATTTCGGGCTTGGCGGTCAGCGCTTCAGGAGGCTGAGGGGCGCTCCACGATCGGGGTCATGAGCTCGCCCAGCCGCTCAACTCTGAGCGTGACGTTGTCTCCAGGCAGGAGATAGCGGCCGAAGCCCGATTCGTCGCGGATCTCCAGCAGGCAGCCGGTGCCCACCGTTCCGGAGCCAAGTAAATCCCCAGGGACCAGCCTCACGTCCGCCGACGCGCGGGCGATCATCTCGCCGAAGCTGAACTGGATGTCGCTCCACCGGCCGCGAGATAGCTCGTTGCCGTTGACCTCCGCCGTCGCGCTGAGCTCATAGCCCTTGCCAGATCGGGCGTCGGCCAGCTCGTCGGGCGTGACCAGCCAGGGCCCAATGCTCGAGGCGAAATCCTTGCCCTTCGCCGGGCCCAGCCTGACGGTGGTCTCGTCGCGCTGCAGGTCGCGCGCCGACCAGTCGTTCAGGATCATGTAGCCGCCGATCGCCTCGTCGCCACGTTCAGGGGGAAGGTCGTGGACCGGCGTGTCGATCAGCGCCGCTACCTCCAGCTCGTAGTCCAGCTCGGTCGAGTCGCGCGGCGCCCAGACAGGGTCTAGGTGACCGCGGATCTCGGATACGTTGCTGAAGTAGAAGATCGGTAGCCGGTACCAGGCCTCGGGCACGGGCTGGTTACGCCGGGCCCACATCGTCGCAACATGGCGCTCGAAGGCGTAGAAGTCGCGCATGCTGGCGGGCCGCAGGATCGGTGGCCCAAAGGCCAAATCGGCCCCGTCGGCCAGGGCATCATCGTCCGTCTCTGTTGGTTCGAAGCTTTCGACCAATTCGGTGAGTGCCTCCACGCGCAGGCCGCGCGCGAGGTGATCGTCGAGCGTCGTCAGCGGCTGCCGAAAGAGGATGCTGTTGTGCGCCAGGCGGTCGTCGCCGCGCGCCGCGCGCCGTCGGGCGGTTTCCAGCTCCAGCCACCGTCCGGCACTGGCATCGACGGCCGCGAAAAGCCGAAACGGCGTGCCGGCCGGTGCGTGGCGCTCACGTGCGTGGGCGAGTTTCATCGCGACAGAGTTTACGGACGGGCGACTCTTCCGAACGAGGTCAGTGGCAGGTGCCCGTGCCGCTGTCGGTGAAGGCACCGAGCGCCGGCACCGGCAGGAACTCCCACGCGTATGCACCTGGCGTTAGGTCCAGGCGCATGACGCCGTACGTGGTGTTGTCGCGAACCTCGATCAGCGGGCTGTTTGTAGGGAACGCGTACAGGCCCGCGCCCCCCGTTCCGACGACGAATTCACGCACTCCACGAGCGGCATCCGGTGTCCCGGTCACGTCGGCCGGCGCGAAGCGCTGGTAACCATGGTCATGGCCGGCGATCACCATTTCCGCTCCTGCGTCGTAGAGCAGCTTAAAGATCTCGTCCATCCGCGCCGAGCCGCCGTGCATGCCGGTGCTGAACAGGGGTCGGTGCCACATCGCCAGCACGCATCGATGCGGCTCCGCGGCAAGGTCGGCCTTGAGCCAGTTGTATTGAGCGTCGTAGCAGGCCGTCCCCTTCTTGCATTCGCTGTTGAGCGCGTAGATCCGCCACGTGCCTGCCTCGTAGCGGTACCAGCCCTGGCCGGCAATGCCGGCGTTGGCGCCGAAGTACGCGAAGTACGGGCCAGCCCCCGGGTTCCGGTAGTAGTCATGGTTGCCCGGCACGGGCCGCGTGGCGTCCTTGAAAACGCCCCATGCGGGCTCGTAGCAGTCGGCGAACAGTTGGGCATCGCCGCGCGGATAGACGTTGTCGCCGGCAGTGAAGGCGATCGCTGTGGGATCGGTCGCCAGGGCGTCGACCATCAGGGTCGCTGTATCCGAGTCCCGAGGGTAGGCGCAGCTGGCGATGTCGCCCGCGCCGATCAGCGTGCCCTCGCTGGCGTCGCCGAGCACCAGGAACGCGTCGATGTCGACGAGCACGTCCGCACTGGTCGTCGTGATCTCCAACGTATGCGGGCCAACCGTGGGCCAGGAATGTCGATAGACGACGCGCCGGCTCGACGCACTCGCGCGGACGAGGTCGACGACCTCGGCACTCCCGCCGTCGACGGAAACCCCTGCCTGGCCGCGGTTTGGTCCAAGACGCCCGACCCAGGCGACCGCGCGGCCGACGAAGCTGAACAGCGCGGTCTCCGATCCGTCCGATGTCGTGGCTCGCCGCCGGCCATAGGAGCTGCTGTCTCCGACCACTTGCCAGCCCGCGGAGAGGGTGGCGGCCGGGTCTGATTCCTGTGCCGTCGTAAGCCAGAGCGGGTCACCGACAGCCCAATCGCTCCAATTTCCAGCGGTGTCGACCGCCCGGACCTGAAAGCGTGCGACCCTCCAGGGCTTGACGCCGAGGTTCACGGACAGTGCCAGCCTGCTCGGCAGGCTGACGGCGACCCACGGCCCGCCATCGAGGCTGCGCTGGAGCTCGTAGCGGTCGATCGGCGCGCCATCAGGCGTGGCCGCCGGCCAGCTGACGGCCAGTGGAAGCTTGCCCTTCTTGATCGTGCCGAGCGCCACGAACTGCACTTCGGGGGCCATGACACTCGGCGCCCCAGCCACACTGGTCCACTGGCCCGCGTTTACCGGGCGCGG
This sequence comes from uncultured Anaerolineaceae bacterium, assembly GCA_964642085.1. Lineage (GTDB taxonomy): Bacteria > Chloroflexota > Limnocylindria > Limnocylindrales > CSP1-4 > JALYGJ01. Next base: position 716 of record CAZXLP010000105.1, on the reverse strand, counting down.
CGCAGCGGCCGCCGCAGGTGCACCCGTCGCGATTGCGAGTGCGACGAGCAATGCCGCGGGGCGCCATCGCGTGCTTGTTCCGCTCACGTTGTAACGAATAGCAGCGTGATGGCGCCCCCCGACATCAGACGTTGGTGCTAGTCGGCGTAAACCGGCCGATCGGCTACTGGATTATCTGCCCACTGGCGGCAACGACATACCACTTGCCGCCGATGCCCTGGCCGGTCGCCTGGCCGGCCGCAGTATCGGGCGCGTAGTAGTACAGCGGGTAGTCCCCGTATTGGACCTGGGTCGTTCCATCGGCGCGCTGGATCGTCTTCAGCTTCGCTTGGTCGACTCCGGCACCGGCAGTGGCACTCCCCGTAACCGTCAGCGGCGGCCACGTCGCGGCGCACCCATCGACGCACGTCGGTGCGGCGGCGCCGACGTCCGGCGTGAACGCGTAAAGGGTCTTCCCATTGCTGCCAACGAGGATCTGGCCGAGGGCGTTCGACGCCAACTGGACAGTTGCCGTCGCTCCGGTACCGCCTCCACAGGCGGCGAGCACAAGTGCGAAGGCAGCCAGAAGGACGAGTGTTCTGCGCATGTTTCCTCCTCCGTCAGGGGAACGGCACCCCTTGGAGCCGGAAGTATGCGCCGGATCAGCGTTTTGGGCGGATCTCGGCGGCGACCGACGTTACAGGTTGCCGCGGAGCGCCTGCTCGCGCTCGATCGCC
>CAZXLP010000104.1:0-5293 GCA_964642085.1 uncultured Anaerolineaceae bacterium | reverse complement strand
GACGCGGTCGACCTGGAGTTCGAGAAGCACTTCGAGTACTCGTGCTTCGACTGGAACGGCCGGCAGGTTCAGGAAAAGCTGATCGAGGAGCGTCTCTACAACGACTAGATCGCGAGCGCATATGTAGCTCGCCGGATTCCTCTGCCAGTCAATGCAGAGTTGGCCGCTTGCCACCGCGTACACTAGATGGTGCTCCGGCTGGCCTGAAGAGGACCATTTGACCGAACCACGCGACCGTTCCGTCGCCGAGACGGTGGTGCAGCCGAGCCCGGCGAGCCAGTCGACTTCGCGCGAAACCGAGCTGCGAACTTTTCTGATCGCCGACATCCGCGGCTATACGACCTACACGCGCGAGCGCGGCGACGAAGCCGGCGCGGCGCTTGCGGCCAAATTCGCCGAGCTCGTCGCGGAGGTCGTCAAAGCGCGCGACGGCCTTCTCATTGAGCTCCGCGGCGATGAGGCACTGGTCATGTTCGTCTCGGCTCGCAAGGCCCTCCGAGCAGCGATCGAACTGCAGGCTCGTTTTGCCCAGGCCGAGCTGCCGCGCGGTGTCGGAATCGGGCTCGATGCGGGAGAGGCGATCCCGGTCGGCGACGGCTACCGCGGGACGGCTCTCAACCTCGCCGCCCGACTGTGCGCCGAGGCTCGAGCGGGCGAAACGCTGGCATCGGAGACTGTCATCCATCTGGCGGCGAAGTTGGATGGGATCGACTACGTCGACGCTCGAGCGCTTAAGCTCAAGGGTTACGCCGACTTGGTCCGGGTCGTGGACGTTGTGCCGTCGGATCAGGTGAAGGGCCGCCGCCTCGCGTCGGGCACTGGGTGGCGCGGGCGGGATCGGACGCGCTACGCCGTCGTGGGCGTGGTCGCGGTCCTGGTGGTGGCACTCGTCGCAACTGCGCTCGGTTCGGGCCTCCTTGACCGAGGCGGGGCAGCAATTGCTTCACCAACGGGCATACCGAGCACTGCGCCCACCACTGGGGCGAGCGCTGCGCCGAGCACCTCGGCGGACCCTCTGGCCAGCACCGAACTGCCACTGTTGGCGTTCTACGACGGATCGACCGGCGAGCTCAGCACGACCACGCCGTTCCCGTCTCTGCGCAACATCGCCTTCTTCAGCGTCGGATCTTTTTGGGTGCTGAGCAACTCGCCGCGTGCCTTCCAGGAGCTGGATGCTAAGACGCACGAGATCAAAAGCATCCTGACCATCCCGCTTGACGAGATGAGCGGCTTCAACTTCGACGACAACTCAATCTGGGTGACCGATCTCGGCGCGCCACGCGTAATACGGCTGGACAAGGCGACCAGCACCACGGACGAGTTCTACTTCAACAAGGACGAGACCGACCAGGCGTCGGCGATAGACCTAACCGTCGGGGGAGGCTCGGTCTGGCTCTCGCGGCCCGACATCCCCGAGATCACCCGCATCAACGCCGAGACCGGCGAGCTCGAGGAGCGCATTCCCGTAGCAGCGATTGGCGTGACCTACGGTGAAGGGTCACTGTGGTTCTGGCATGAGCAGAACATCGGACGCATCGACCCCGCCACGAATGAGGTCGCCTTCGGGCCGCTGCGCCTGGGGACGGTCGGCTGGCTGAATAACATCTACACAGGCGGCGGCTACGCCTGGACGGCCGAGTCAGCGGCTGGAACTGTGCACCGGGTCGACAGCGTGGGCCGCAGCTTGGGAATCGCGCTGGAGCCTGGCGTGGGCGAGATGGCGGCGACAAGCGACACGATGTGGGTGACCAACGCGAATACAGGTCAGCTTGTCGGGCTCGACCTGGTCACTGGCCAGCAACGACAGGTCATCGATACCGGTCATGCCACGCTGGCCGTAGCCGCAGGCGGCGACGAGTTGATGGTCGGCGTCGCGCCCACCGTCGACGAGGCGATCGGCGAGCTCGACGGAGAGGTGCTGACCGTCGTGACGTCCGGCCAGCCATGGTGGGATCCCTCGCCCGACCCGGCTCTTAACGGCACCTGGGAGGTCCGCCAGGCACTCAACCTGACATGCCTAAATCTCGTCAACTATGCCGACAAACCAGGGCCCGAGGGTTTCGAGTTGGTGCCGGAGGCGGCTGAGGGTACGCCGACTATCAGCTCGGACGGCCTGACATACACGTTCAAGATCAAGCCCGGCTTCAAGTTCTCGCCGCCGTCGACGGAGGAGGTGAGCGCCGAAACATTCCGCGCGTCGATGGCGAGGACGTTGGATCGAGTCCTGGACGATGGGTGGCCGGGGCCCAACCTGTACGGCGACATTGCCGGCGTGGCCGAGTACAGGGATGGCACTGCGAGGGACATCACAGGCCTCGTCGCAGACGGTGATGAACTTACGATCACGCTAGTGCGCCCAATGCCCGATTTCCTTGACCGGCTGGCGCTGTCGTTTGCTTGCGCAGTACCCGCCCGGACGGACGTCCTGCGCAGCGGGCTCAATCCCGACCCGCCGGTCAGCGGCGCCGGACCGTACTACGTCGCGTCGAAGATCCACCGCCGGCTGGTGATCCTGAAGAAGAACCCCAATTACCCAGGGCCGCGCCCGCAGCCGTGGGATGCGATCGCGTTCCGCATCGATACGGCGCAAGCGATCGCTCTCGACCAGGTTCAGCGGGGCGTCGTCGACGCGATGCAGGTACCGGCGTGGGATCCACTGGGCGGTGCGACGAGCAATCTGGCCCTCGAGTGGGGTCCCAAGAGTGAGCACGCTGACGCCGGCGACCAGCGCTGGTTCGGCGCCGCCAAACACATGACGAGGTACTTCGCGCTCAACCCATCGAGCCCGGCGTTCGGCGATCCCGATGTCCGCCGCGCCGTGTCGCTCGCCCTGGACCGCACCGAGATCGGCGGCATCTGGGTGGAAGGCCCCTCGACTCAGCTCCTTGGTCCGGCCGTCCCCGGTTCGACATGGCCTATCGCACCTGTTCCGGCACCAGACCTTGAGGCAGCGCGGGCGCTGATGAATGGCCGGACGCTGACGGTATCCATGCCGGGCTTTCCGGATGACTGCGCCGACTGCCGTTCATTCGAGGTATCCATTCAGGGACAGCTCGAAAAGATCGGGATCACGGTCGAGTTCAACCGCACCGAGATGGAGTTCGAGGACTTCTTCAAGCCTGAAAACGAGATCGACATGGTGCAGCTTGAAATGTGGACCGACCTAGCCGATCCGGTTTCGTTGATGCGCGACCTGCGCGACGATCGGTGGCTTGATGAGGCAACTATTGCCCAACTCGAGCGGCTCGAGACGCTGAGCGGCCAAGAGCGCATCGATGGCGCGGTGGAGTTCGCAAATCAGCTGGTCGACGACGAGGTGCTGGTGATCCCGATCAGCCATCCAGTCTTCCCGTTCTTCATCTCCGAGCGGCTGGGCTGCGGCTTCGTCCAGCCGGCGATCGGCGCCGTGGACCTCCTCAGCCTGTGCATCAGGGACGGTACCGCGGAACCGACATCGTCGATCAGTCCGTAGACTTCGCCGGTGACCATTACCCAGTCCACTCCTGCCGGAAGGACGCGCCCGCAAGCGGTTTTCTTTGACGTCGGTGACACGCTCATTCGGGCTCATCCATCCTGGGCGGCCGTCTACCGTCAGGGGCTGCTCGAGGTGGGCATCGATGTATCCGAGAAGGAGCTCGAACGTGCGCTGCTCGAGGAGACCAAGACCGACCCGTGGTGGCTCAGCGAGGAGCCGTTCGCGGCCACAGAAGAGAACTCTTATGCGCGGATCGTGGAGTTCGACGCCGCGGTAATGCGGCGTGTTGGTCACGGCGATTTGAATGACGACGCCTTCCGGCGAATCGAGGAAGCGTTCGCCCGACGTTCCGCCTGGTACGTCTTCCCTGACGTGTTGCCCGCGCTCGACGCTCTCCGCGCCGCCGGTTTCCGCATGGGGGTGATCAGCAACTTCGTCTGGGGCGGGCCGGAACTGATCCACGCGCTCGAGCTGGCGGGCCAATTCGATTCCCTGACCGTGAGTGCCCGAGTCGGCTTCCAGAAGCCGCACCAGGGGATCTTCCAGCACGCGCTCGATTCGCTGGGTGTGGCACCCGATCGTGCGCTACACATCGGTGACTCGTATCGCGCGGACGTGAAGGGCGCCCGCCGGATGGGCATCGACGCGGTCCTGATCGACCGCGGCGGCGGGGATCCTGCGCGCGTGCGGGACGAGCACGACGACCCCGGCCTGACCGTCGTTGCTGACCTGTACGGCTTGCTCGACCTGCTTGAAGTCGAGCGCCCGACCGCCACGCCCGAGCCTGCGAGGGCCACTGCCTGACGCGGCGCGCTGGCGCCTGTTCGTCGCCGCGCCACTACCCGAAATGACGGCCGCGCGTGTCTGGGAGGCCCTCGCCGAGGTCCGCACTCGGCATCCTCTCGTGCGCTGGCTGCCGCCCAACAAGCTGCACCTCACGCTCGTATTCCTGGGATCGACCGACGCGGGGCGCGTCGAGGAGATCGCATCGGTAGTCGCCACCGCTGCGGGCAACCACGCTCCGTTTGAGGTTCGTACCGGCGACGCCGGTGGACGCGTGGGCGGCCGTCGCGGCGGCGTCGCATGGCTTCGGCTCGCCGACGGCGGGCACGAGACAGCACAACTTTCACTCGACATTGACGACGCGATCGGCAGCCACACGTTCGACGCCAGAAACGCGCCGCATCCTCACCTGACTCTGGCCCGGAGGGCTACCCAGGGAGCCATCGACGACTTGCGCAACGTTACGGACCAAATCCAGCTCGGCTGGACCGTCGATCGCGCAGTCCTCTTCAGCAGTCACACGGATCCAGGCGGCTCGCGTTACGAAGAGCTGGCGTCCGCAATGCTCAATCGGAGGCCTTGACCGCGGGGTGCGGGCGTGGCTAGACTCCGCCACCAATCGAATACAAAAGGCTGTGACCGGGAGAAGTAACTTCCGCGATCCGAAACAGAGACCCGGCGGTTGGTGCGAGCCGGGACGGTAGCGAAAGTGAATGGGCCCGCGAGCCCCGGACCGAACGGGCGGCGAGCAAAGCGGCTAAAGCCAGCGAGCTAGCCAACCAACTAGGCTCCGGCGCAGAGCGCCAGCGTTATCAGGGCGCCACCGATCGGCCTCGGCCCGTCGGCAGGTGAGCGCGATGGCTCCACAAACGAGCCGTCGAAAACGGGTGGTACCGCGGAAGGACCGGCCTTTCGTCCCGGCAGGACGAAGGCCGGTTACGTGTTTTTCGGCCCCGGAACGAGGCCGAAGGAAAGCGGAGGTACCACCGAAATGGAGCGCACCAAGTTCGTCCTCGACGAGGACCGCATCCCGCG
>CAZXLP010000103.1:0-5324 GCA_964642085.1 uncultured Anaerolineaceae bacterium | reverse complement strand
CTTCGGACTCGGCAAAGACCGGCTCGGCCTCGACCCAAGGCGGATCGGCTTCGGCAACGACCCAGGGCGGATCGGCCACAACGGGCTCGGCAAAGACCGGCTCGACGAGCAGTGCAACCGGCGTGGGGTCGACGCCTGGTTCTGGCGCGGCGTCGAACACCATCTGCGGTAGGCGATCGAAAGCGGGCTCCGCTGCGACGGGCTCCGGCTCCGGCAGTGGCACGCAGGTCTGGCAGAAGCCGGCGTCCTCGTTCCAACACGCCGGACACGAGTAGCCGCGACAAGCAAGACAGAAGCGAAGCACAGACTCTTCGTGCGGGCGTCGCGCAGTCGCGCCAACGCCGACAACCTTGAGTAGCCGTCGCGCGAGCGGCAACGCTGCTGCCGCCGGCGCCCCCTCGCTCCCGTAGCGCTTGCCACAGCGCTCGCAGAACATTTCGAAGCCGGACATTGACCCAAAGGATGAGAGGTCGGGACGTCTGCGATAACCCGAGCACCAGTACCCCATGGGGCGGGCGATGGTCCCCGTCGGCGATGGATGTCCACTTATCAAGCTGGATGTGCGAGCCAGGACCAGGTCGTCCCCACTGTCGACGGACCCCGTCCGTCGTGGCCTGCCTGACCCTGCTGCTAGACTCGCGGACCGGATGGCAGGTCCCCTTGCCGCTGTTGAGCGGTTCTTCGAGCGTCTGTTCGAGCGGCCGGCCGCTCGACTTTTTCAAGCGCGCGTTGAACCCGTCCAGATCCAGCGCAGCCTTGAGCGAGCGATGGAGGCGGAGCGAACCGTCCGCGCTCGGCGGGCCTATGCGCCGGCCACTTACCGTGTCCTCATCAATGCCGCTGACCATGCCGCCCTGGACCCACAGAATGGTTCCCTTCGGGCTGACCTCAGCGAATCGCTGCGCGTGTACGCCCGAGCGCACAGTTACACGCTTCTGGCCAGGCCAAGGGTCGATATAGAGCCTTCCACCGCCGTGCCGCAGGGCGACATCAGGGTCTTTGCGGCCCCGGCAGTGATCCCGACGCCGCCGATGTCCAACGGACACGACGGCGGAGGCCAGCTTCAATACCAACCCGGGCCCACCAACGGCACGCCCGACCACGACCTCGACGGTGAGCCCGCGATCGACCTCAGCCAGGCGACGGCCGTATTCGCGGCACCGAAACCGAGCACTCTGAGCGCTGTCATGGCGATCAGGTGTCCCGGGCAGGCCGTTTCGCGCATCACGGTACGGCCAGGGACCATGAGAATCGGTCGGTCACTTGACAATGACATCGTGCTTGCCGACGACCGCGTCTCGCGCCGTCATGGCCAGATAGGCGTTCGGCTCGGGATGCTCGTCTACACCGACCTCGGCAGCACCAACGGCTCGTACCTGAACAGTGGCCCGGTGACCGAGATCGCGCTCGGTACGGGAGACATTCTTCAAGTGGGAAGCTCGACGATCACGATCGAGCCCGGCTCTTAGAGCGAGCCGTCCAACGATGGACGTCTTCACCCTCAGCCTGTGGCTGCTCCGGATCGGGTTCGTGGTCCTGATCTATCTGTTCGTGTTCATGGTCGCGCGGGCGATGTGGCACGACCTGCGCGCCGGTGTCGCGGGCGCTGGGCGTCCGCTGGGTCGCCTGGCGGTGATCGCCGCACAGGAAGGTCGGCCGGCGCCGGGCACCTCGCTCCCGCTCGACGCCATCAACTCGATCGGACGTGATGTGAACAACGCGATCGTGATCGACGACTCATTCGTGTCGGCCGAGCATGCGCTGCTGACCTTCCGAGGACGAGCCTGGTACGTCGAGGACCGGGGCAGCACCAACGGGACCTGGCTCAACGGACAGCGCGTGGAAGGTCTCGTGCCGCTTGGCTACGGGGACGAGCTCCAGATCGGCCAGGTTCGCCTGCGCCTGGAGAGGTCGCGTCAGGAATGACCAGCGCCAGCCCGAGTACCAGGCCATGGAGCGGCGCTGCCCGGGCGCTCTACTCCATCGGCATCAGGCCGCGCTTCCGCTGGCAGGAGCTCGGCCTCCTTGCGGTCGTCGCGGCCGCACTGGCTACCGGCTGGGCGAGCCTGCAGTCGTTTCGTACCGGGCAGCTCGAGCTGGGTGAGGCGGGTCTACTCGCAACCTACCTGTCCATCGTCTTCGCAATCCACCTGGCATTCGTCATCACCGGCCGTCGAATGGACCAGATTCTGTTCCCGACCGCCGCCCTGCTCGCCGGGATCTCGTTGCTGCTGATGCAGCGGCTGCCGCAGGACCTCGTTACCCAGTCGATTGCCGGGCAGGAGCTCTCGCTTGGTCCGCTTCAGCTGGTCTGGATCTCACTCGGATTCGTCATCCTCGCGGGCCTTGCGATCGTCGTGCGCAGCGACGGCTGGCTGCGCCGCTACAAGTACACCTGGGCCGCGGCCGGAATCGGGTTGCTGCTGCTCGTGTTCCTGTTCGGCGAGGTGACCGGGGGCGCCCGCCTGACACTCCGCATCGGGCCGCTCGCCGGGCAGCCGTCAGAGCTGCTCAAGGTGATCCTCGTGGTCTTTCTTGCCGGCTACCTGGCCGAGAACAGGGCCATACTCTCGGCGAGCAGTACGCAGGTCGGCCCGCTCAAGCTGCCGCCGATCCCGTACCTGCTGCCGATGCTCGCGATGTGGGGCATCGCGCTTGCGATCGTGATCGTTCAGCGCGACCTGGGCGCGGCCCTGCTCTACTTCCTCGTGTTCCTGGCGCTTCTATATGTCGCCACGCGGCGCGCGTCGTACGTCGTGCTTGGCCTGCTCATGTTCGTCGCCGGAGGGGCTGTGCTGTATGGCCTCTTCCCGCACGTCCAGGAACGGATCAACATCTGGATCGATCCCTTTTCCGATCCACAGGCAGCCGGCTACCAGGTCATCCGCGCGCTGTACGCCTACGGCCGCGGCGGGATCCTGGGGACGGGCCTCGGTGCCGGCCTGCCCCAGGTAGGCTCCGTGCCGTCCATCCCGCTCGTCCACACCGACTTCGCGTTCGCCGCGCTGGCAGAGGAGATGGGCATGCTCGGGGCGCTCGGCGTTCTTGGCCTGTATGCACTGATCGCGCAGCGCGGCTTCAGGATCGCGGCGACCGCCGCGGACGACTTCCGTGCACTGCTCGCGACCGGCCTGACTCTCGTCGTCGTGATCCAGGCCGCGATCATTTGCGGGGGCAACCTGCGAGTCGTGCCCCTCACCGGCATCACTCTCCCGCTGATCAGCTACGGCGGCTCGTCAATCCTCGTCAATGGGGCCGTGATCGGCCTGCTGCTGGCGCTCAGCGACCGTGCCGTAGAGCCGCCGCCGCCCGGCGGGCGGCCGAACGTGGCGCGCCGCCTGGGCCGCCGGGCGCGAGGCCTGGGTGGCCGTGTAGAGGAAGCGCTTTCGTGATCGCCACGGGAAGCCAAAGCCCGTGACCCTGGCCCGCGTCGCACGTGTTCGCGTCCGGCTCCCGTGGCAGCGACCGCCGCGTGTCCGGCCGCCAGGTCCGCCGCGCGTTGCCGGCAGCCTCCTGCGGCTGTCGCTCGCGCTGGCGATCGGCTACGGCGCGCTCGCGGGCGGCCTCGTCTACTGGCAGGTCATCGAGGCGTCGCGCTTGACCAACGATCCGCTCAATCCGCTCGTGCTGTCTGCTGCCCGCCAGGCGCCGCGCGGCACCATCTACGACCGCAACGGCAAGGTGCTGGCGCACAACGTCGGCGGTGCTGCTGAGCCGCTGCGTGCGTACCCGTATCTCATTGCGGCGCCGGTCGTCGGCTATCGCAGCGGCATCTTCGGCACGGCCGGGCTGGAGCACTCTTACGACGCCCAGTTGACCGGGCTGATTTCGCTTCGACCGGGCGACGAGCTGCTGCGCAAGTTCCATGACCAGCCCTACAACCCGTCGGATCTCATGACCTCGCTCGACATCGAGCTCCAGCGACTGGGTGTCGACCTGCTCGGCGACCAGCGTGGGGCAATCGTTGCACTCGAGCCACAGACTGGCCGGGTGCTGGCGCTGGTCAGCAGCCCATCGTTCAACCCGAACCGCATCGTCGACCCAAGTGGTGGCCGGCGCTACGTCGCGGATCTGCGCGAGCGCGAGGATTCACCGCTCCTCAACCGGGCCACGCAGGGCCTCTATGTGCCTGGCTCGGTGTTCAAGATCGTGACCGCGATTGCCGGGTTCAGCTCGGGCTCAATCTCCGCGTCGACGACGTTCGAATCCCAGGCGGAGGAGTACGAGACGGGGTTCGTGGTAAAGGGATTCCGGATTCGCGATTTCCCGCGTCGCGTCCAGCTCGACCATCCGCTCGACTTCTACGAGGCGACCGAGGTCTCGAGCAACATCTGGTATGCCCATGCCGGCCTGGTGACCGGACCGCAGAACCTGGTGGACGCGGCGTCGCGGCTCGGCTTCGGTGCCCGGATCCCGTTCGAGCTGCCAACCTCGCCGAGCCAGGTGACTGGCGGCGATGGCCCGTTCGGCGGGTTTCGCGATGAGGTGGAGCTGGCCAACGCGGCTTACGGCCAGGCCGAGGTGCTCGTCACGCCGCTCCAGATGGCCCTCGTCGCGTCGACCATCGCCAATGACGGACTGCTCATGTGGCCGAAGCTCGTCGACCAGCTGCGCGCCAATGACGGAAGCGTCACGACTCTCGCTCCATCGGCGTGGACGCAGGTCCTGTCGCCGTTCGACGCCCAGGTGATCAGTGACGCGATGCGCCTTGCCGTCGAGGGACCCTATGGCGCGGACCTGGCCGGTGCGGCGAAAGTGCCGGGCATCCCGACCGCAGGCAAGAGCGGGACCGCCCAGCTCGGCGGCGACGCGGCGCCGCATAGCTGGTTCATCGGCTTTGCACCTGCTGACGCGCCGCAGATCGTTGTGGCGGTGATCGTCGAGGGCGGTGGCGCCGGCGCGCAGCGGGCAGTGCCAATGGGCGGCGACCTCATGACCTATTACCTGACCGGGAATTAGATCCGCGGCAGACCGGCGCGAAAACCGGCCGCCGTACGTCCTAGGCGTCAGGAACCGGATTCGAGGTCGCGGCGTAGTATCTGCCGACGCCGCCATCGCCCGGGGCCCAGACGGATGAGGGGAAGGCAGACAGTCACACCCGGAGGCATGCTAGGCCGTGGCAAAAATCCAGGAATCGAGCGAGAAGGTCATCGCCAACGTTGAGCGCGTGATCGTTGGCAAGCACCAGGAGGTGCGGCTGGCGCTCGTCGCCCTGCTCTGTCAGGGACACCTGCTCATCGAGGACGTTCCCGGGACCGGCAAAACGGTGCTCGCGAAGGCCATTGCCCGGAGCCTTGGTTGCACTTTCCGGCGCATCCAGTTCA
>CAZXLP010000102.1:0-5348 GCA_964642085.1 uncultured Anaerolineaceae bacterium | reverse complement strand
CGATCCTGCCCGTCGTCGATCTGCGCAAACGGTTCGACCTGCCCGCGCCGCCGCTATCTGCCGACGGCCGAGAGCCAGCCGAGATTCCGGCCGATCAGCTCGCGCGGCTGCGTACCGCCGACGAGCTGCTCCACGTGGTCCGCGCGTTCGAGGATCCGTCGGTCCCGCATCCCGACGGCTCGGTTGACGCCTGGCGCGACGTCGAGCGTTTGGACCTCGAGTTCGTGCTGGCCGATTTGTCGGTCATGGAGAAACGGATCGAGAAGCTCCAGACGTCGGGCAGGCATGGGACGCCGGCCGAGCGCGAGGCCAACGAGCGCGAGTTGGCGGTGCTCGAAAAGCTCGCACCCGCCCTGCGCGAGGGAAATCCGATCCGCGACGTGGAGATCGATGAAGACGAAAAGACGCGGATCCGCGGCTTCCGCTTTCTGACCGAGAAGCCCGTCCTGATTCTGCTCAACGTCGGCGAGGCTGACATACCGCGCTCCTCGGAGATCGCGGCTGAGTTCTCTGGCCGCTATCAGCATGCGCAGTCGCAGGTCGAGGCTCTGTCGGCCAAGGTCGAGATGGAGATCGGCCAGCTCGACGAGGAGGACGCCGCAGTCTTCCGCGAGGAGATGGGCCTGACCGAGTCGAGCCTGGAGCGGGTGATCCGGCTTAGCTACCGGCTCCTCGGCCTGATCTCGTTTTTCACCGCCGGCCCCGACGAGACTCGCGCCTGGACCATTCCGGAAGGCGGCACCGCCGTCGATGCCGCTGCCGCCATCCACACTGATCTGGCGCGCGGATTCATCCGCGCCGAAGTCGTGACCTACGAGGACCTGATTGCTCTGGGCTCAATGGCCGAGGCGCGCAAGCACGGCAAGCTACGTTCGGAGGGCCGAAATTACAAAATGGTCGACGGCGACGTAGCGGAGATTCTGTTCAACGTCTAACCAACCCTCTCGCCGGCCGTCAGCTGTCGCGGTAGGGGCGGTCCTCGACTTCGACCTCGACGAGCATCGAGCGAAAGTCGTCCTCCTCGGCGAGCACGGCCCGGCGCTCATCGACGGCAGTGACCGACGTTTCGCCTTCTTCGCCCGAAACGCGGACGGCAGCGCGCAGGCTCGACTCGATATGGACGAAACCATGCTTTCGTTCGAGCTCGGCCGCGATCCCCTCGATCAGTGAGGGTTCTTCAAAGGACTTGATCACAGCTTCGCGCGCCTCGAGCACGAGCTCGAGGAACTCCTGCTCGTCATACTCGGAATCGTGGGCGAGCAGGATATTGGCAAGTATTTCGTCGTCCGACTCGGACAGCTCGTAGAAGTACACGGCCCCTCACTGAGTCGTTCGTGGGTCCGGCCGAGTATAGGCGCGGACGACCGGCCGACCCTCGTCGTCATAGGTGCCGCGAGCCGCGACATTGACGCCCACGATCCACGGGGATGGCGGCTTGGCGGCACGGTCTCCTATTCCTCGATCGTGGCCGCGCGACTCGGCGTTCGGGTCCGCGCGCTCATCGGCGTGGATGACGTGGCCGCCACGGCAGCGGAGTTGGATGTCCTGCGCGCTGCGGGCGTCGATGCCCAGCTGGTCCGACTTCCGAAAGCACCGATCTTCGACAACCAGCAGACCCCCGCCGGGCGCGTCCAGCTCGCGCACTCGACCAGCGACCTCATCCCCGCTGGTGCGCTGCCACCCGCTTGGCGGACGCCGAATGCCGCGCTCCTGGGCCCGGTGGCGGGTGAGCTGTCCGACGACTGGGCGGACGTCTTTCCCCGAGCGACCTTCGTCGCTCTCGCGGCCCAGGGCCTGGTCCGGGCACTCGCGCCGGGCAGGCCCGTCGAACGCCTTCGGCTTCGCCAGAGCGCCCTGGTGACCCGCGCCGACGCGATCCTGATCAGCGGCGAGGACATCGCTCCAGGTACGCCGCCTATTCGAGAGCTCTTGCGGACCGGCCAGGAGTTGCTGGTCACCCAGGGCGCCGCGGGCGCGCTCCACTTGCGACGAGACGAGACTGGCCTCCGCGGGCGCCACTTGCCGCCGCTCCCGCGCCGTGAGGCCATCGACACTACCGGCGCAGGCGACATATTCCTGGGTGCCTGGATCGCGGCACGCATGCTCATCGACGACCACGACTGGCGGGCCATGGCCGTGGCGGCGGCGATGGCGAGTCTGTCGGTCGAGCGGCAGACACTCGAAGAGACTCCGACGCTCGCCGATCTGTGCGAAGTTCTGGTCAGGCTGCGCGACCGACGCTTCGGCTGATTGGGCGTCGTCGGAACGCCAGCCGCCGCAACCTCGGGAGCCGTCGCTCCAGGTCGCGCTCGATACCGATCAGTGGCTCGCCCCACGCCTTCGCGCGCTCGGCAATCGCGGCTGCATGCTGGCACGCGTCGAGGGCACCCGCGATGTCGCGCTGGACGTGCTCGCGGTACCGGGCGACGTGCAGCCAGGCGAGGCCGGCACCTGGTCCACCACGCCCACAGATTTCCAGCCAAGCCGCGTGGGCCTCATCCCTGCGGCCGAGCCTGGCGAGCAGCCGCGCGCGCTCGGCCGACATTCGTCGATGGAGCTGGGCGCCGGCCTCGACGCCGCGCGACCAGGCATCGGCCGAGAGACCGGCCTCCACAGCGGTTAACGCCTCGCCTGGCCGGCGCCGCCGTGCGTAGGCGCGCGCCAGCCCGAATAGGTCGCCCGGGTGCGAGGCTGGCCAGGAACGGGGATCTGCCACCTGCTCGGCGAGAACGGCCAGCAGGCGCGCCAGCGAAACGATGTCCTGCCGGTTGTGATCAACGACCTGCCGGAGTAGTCCGGCCTGGCGCGAGCGCAGGTATGCGAAGTACCGCTCCGGAATGAGGTAGCCCGGAAGGTCGTCGTCGCGTTCGACGCCGCACAGTGCCTGCTCGACGATCGCAAGTCGGGCGCCTCCGAGGCGATGCTTCCAGAGCTGGCGGGCCACAGGCAGCAGGTCGAGATGGCCTGCGAACGGAGGTGGATCTCGGCGGTGCAACCTGAAACGCGCCGTGAGCAGTGGCCAGTCGAAGCTCTTGCCGTTGTACGTAATCAGCCAGCCGTCCGTAGGCAGCAGCGATCTGAGCAACTCGAGCAGCGCCCGCTCGCCCGAATGATCCGACAGCAGCAGCTGATGGAGGCGCAAGGATCCCTCGCGCCAGATACCGACGCCGACGAGGAAGGCAAGAGTGCCGGCGGCAGTGGCCAGGCCAGTAGTCTCGAGGTCCAGGCAGACCAGCGGCGCCTGCGGCTCGATGGGGTAGGGGAGTGTGGCGAGTTGTTGGATCGCAATCGGCAGGTCAAACGTCGTATCGATGACGACGACCGACCCCAGATCGCTGCCGACAACCGCCCCGCCGACCGCCTCAGCCAGGGCACCCGCCTGCTCGTGCTGACGCCCCCGCCAGTCGTCACCGGCGACGCCGACCACCGGCGGCGCGGTGGATCTGAGCCGATCCAGCCGCCGGCCGATGAGCGTCCCGACCGCAACCGTGTCCATTTCGGGGGAAGCGTCCCGCCCGCCGGTGCCAGCTAGCCTGTCACGCCACCTGCGCCATGTCCGCTCCGCCGTCCACCGCGGCCAACATCATCAGCAGCTGCCGAGCGTGCTTCTTGCCCAGCCCACCGGCCTCCAGGCGCGGCCCGACACAGGCGGGGCAGCCTTCCGAGCAACGGCACGACTCGACCAGCCCGAGCGCGCCGGCAATCAGCTCGGAGTGCCGTTCGAACAACCGCGCAGCGAGCCCCACACCACCAGGTACCGCGTCGTACAGGTAGACGACCGGCTTCTCGGCGTGCGGCGAGCGGACCTGGGCGACCATGCCCAGGTCGCGCGGATCGGCCATCAGCAGGACGCTCGCGACGGTCTGCATCGCCCGCCCGGCGCCGAAAAGGGCGACATCAAGCTCATCGCGCCGCCAGCGGTCGAAGTCAGGGCCCAGCGCCAGCCAATAGGCGGCGGTGTGGAGCTCCATCTCGGGCAGGTGGATCTTCCCCCAGCCAAGGTTCTCGTGGGTCTCCAGGCGCAACTTCTTGTAGATGGTGGCGATGCTGCTGACCATCACTTCGCCGTGCGCCCGTTCCGCGCGAGGCACAAGGGCGGAGGCGAAAGTCTCGAGCGGCTTCAGGGTCACCGCCAACAGCGCCTGCGTGTAGTAGTCGACGTCAACTGGCGTCACATAGGCCTTGCGCTCGCCCCAGTCGAGCCGGTCGACGTGGTACTGGCGCGATTCGTGCAAATAGATGGCGTTCTCGTGGACGAGGACGGGTGCGGCGAAGAGGTCGATCTCGCCGATCACCCGTGGTCGCGGCGCGCCGGTCGTGTCGATGATGACCACGTTCTCTGGGGCGCCCACGCGCAACGAGACTTCCGACGCCGGGAAGTTCTCGCTGGCCCAGTACCAGCGGTCATCGTCGGCCAGCCGCACGTGGCCCTCTTCGGCGAGGAAGGCGAGCAGGTCGTCCGTGGGCACGCCGCTCAGGGAGTCACCCGATGCGAACGGCAGCTCGAAGGCCGCCGACCGCACGTGGGCCAGCAGGACATGCAGGTTGGTCGGATCCAGGCGGGCCTCCTCGGGCGACGAATCGAACAGATACTCCGGGTGGTTAGCAACGAACTGGTCGACTGCGCCGGCACCGGCGACCAGGATCGCCACGCTGGACTCGCGTCGGCGTCCGGCGCGACCCATCTGTTGCCAGGTCCCGGCGATGGTGCCCGGGTAGCCAGCCAGGATCGCCGCATCCAGCCGGCCAATGTCGATCCCCAGCTCGAGCGCGTTGGTCGATACCACGCCCAGGACGTCGCCACTGCGCAGGCCGGCCTCGATCGCGCGGCGCTCGGTTGGCAGGTAGCCGCCGCGATATCCGCGCACGCGGCTCATCGGCCCGAAGCCCTCGCGCAGCGACTCCCGAAGCCCTGTGAGCAGCAGTTCCACGCCGACGCGCGAACGCCCGAACACAATCGTCTGTCGCCCAGCCCGCAGGAACGCCAGCGCGGCGCGATGGGCGAGACCGAAGGCTCCCGGTCTTATTCCCTGGCGCTGGTCAATCGGTGGAGGATTGAGAACCACGATGTGCTTCTCACCAGCGGGAGCGCCGTTGCGATCGATGACCCTGACCGGCCGGCCGATCAGAGTCTCGGCGAGCGACTGCGGATTGCCGATGGTCGCCGAGCAGCACACGATCTGGGGCGTGCTTCCGTAGTGCTCGCATAGCCGGAGCAGGCGGCGGAGCACGTTGGCGACGTGGCTGCCGAATATGCCGCGGTACGTGTGTGCCTCATCGACCACGATGTAGCGGAGCTGCTCGAACAGCTGGAACCACTTCGTGTGATGGGGGAGGATCGCGGAGTG
>CAZXLP010000101.1:0-5359 GCA_964642085.1 uncultured Anaerolineaceae bacterium | reverse complement strand
GAACCGCTCGGCCTGCTCGCGGAACTTCTGCATCAGCTCCGGGCCCTGGATGCCCTCCGGGAAACCGGGGTAGTTCTCGACGTCGCTGGTGATCATCAGCTGGCCGCCGGGCGTGAACCCGCCGATGACGATCGGCTCGAGGTTGGCGCGTGCCGCATAGATCGCAGCAGTCAGCCCGGCCGGACCAGAGCCGACGATCACGACATTGGAATGGTTGCTCGACTCGGCCGGCTGCGAGCCGTTTCCGCCCGACTTCTGCGGCACCGCGACCGTCTGGGCAGTGCCGTCTTCGATCTCAGTTTTGGCGGGGCCCTCGTCGATCATCGAGATGGTCGGAAAGAGAGGTTTCGTCTGGTCCATCGGCGTCAATCCTAGCACCGCCGCATACTCCCAGGGGGTATTGCCCATGCCCAGTCCCATGCGTAGCCGATGGGCGCCGGCTAGAGCGGGCTTGGTTCGCCGAGTGAGCGGATCTGTGGAATTACGTCGCGGCCAATGAGCTCGAGCTTCGAAAGGTCCGATACGCCACGGATCGAGAAGACCGTGTGGTGGGAGCCCGCTTCGGCCCAGTTACCGAGCCGCTCGACCAGGCCGGCTGGCGTAAGCGACCCCTTTCGGCCGTCCGGCGTGATCGAGATCGTCGCGAGGTTGGTGCGCTCGATCTCGGCATAGTCGCGGCCGACATCCTGGCAGTGCTCGCGCAGGACTGAGTACTTGTGGCGCAGCATGTCCGGGCCGCCGAAGACATTGCACGCATCGGCGTAGCGCGCGACGAGGCGCAACGTCGACCGCTCGCCGCCGCCGCCGACCATGATCGGGATGCGTGGCTTCGACAGTGCCTGGGGGCTGTTGAGCAGGCGACCCGCACGCACCCGGCGGCCGACGAAGGGTGCCTCTGAACCGCGCTCGCCGCTGAATGCGAGGTGGACCATCTGGAGCGTGTCGGCGAGAAGGGCGAAACGATCGGGCAGGTCGGGGAACGGGATTCCCAACGACCGTGACTCCTCTACGTTCCACGCCGCACCAATCCCGAACCAGGCGCGGCCTGCGGACAGGACGTCGAGCGTGGTGACGCTCTTGATCCACATGCCCGGCCATCGGTAGGGCACGGCGCCGACCATCAGCCCCAACCGAGCGCGGCTGGTGTGCGCGGCCATGAACCCGAGCGCGGTGGTCCCCTCGAGCATCGGCTCCTCGACCTCGCCGACGCTCCGGATCTGGAAAAGGTGGTCCATCACCCAGATCGAGTCGAAGCCGGCATCGTCAGCCGCCCGGCAGATCCGGGCCAGCGTCTCGCCGATGGCGGCGTCGCCACCAGGCCATGTGAACGAAGAGATCTGGAGACCGATTTTCAAGGAGCCGACTCTAGCGAAAGAGATCCATCTCGACCGGCATGACGACATCCCCACGAACCGTGCCGGCGCCACCTACGCCGGGCGCGCCACGGACGAGGACCACGGGCTGGCCGCTGGTCTTCCCTGCGGCAAGCTCGGCCGCCGAAGCTATCTCGTCGGCAAGCGCCACCACGGTCGAGCGCATGACCCGGCCGTCGGCGTCGGGCTGGCCGCGCATATCGTCGAGCGGCGCGAGGCCGGCGACGCCGAGGGCGACATCGACTATCCCGAAACGCCAGGGTCGACCGAACGAATCGCTGATCACGATCGCCGGAGCGTCGGCGTCATCAAGTCCGAGCAGGGCAGGCAACCGCGCCCGCAGTCGGGCGGCTGACTCATCGGGATCCTCCGGCAGGAGGGTGACGAAGTCCTTCGCCCCGGTGTTCGACGCGTCCACGCCGGCATTGGCGCACACGAAACCGTGTCGGGTGCGGCTGACGATGATGCCGCGCTCCATGCGCAGCACCTCGGCGGATTCGCGCAGCACCACCTCGACCTGTCGGGCGTCGCGATCCCACTTCGCGGCGAAGTCGACGGCCTCGGGCCGTGGCGTGATCGTGGTCAGGTCGACCACGCAGCCCTCTGCCTTGGAGACGATCTTCTGGGTCACGACGAGGACATCTCCGCGTCGCGGGGCTAGCGTGGCGTCAGCTGCGACCGCCGCTCGCCAGGAGTCCGCGATCAGCGACGCGAGGTCGTCTGTCGCCCGAACCTCGGGAAGGGCGGGTAGCGCGACCGCCAGCAAGGAGCCCAATGGGTCACGCCACCTCGGCCGATGCGATACGACTCCCGAGCGCGTCGAGCGCGTCGAGCGCGGCCTGGCCGAGCGCCTGGAGCTCGACCAGCCGCGAGAACTCGAGCCGCTCCAGGTCGTCGGGCGTGTCGAGATCGAAACCCAGCGCGGGGTCGTCAACCAGCTGAATTGACGCTTCGGCGGCGGCCGCGGCGCGGACATGCGCTTCAAGGCTGCTCTCGCCGAACTGCGGCTCGATGGTCATCGGCGGTGAGAGCAGAAGCGCGTTCGTACCGACGCGCGCGTCGGCCGGGGCGAGCACGACGAGCGGGCGCCCCGAGCCGGCCGCCAACGCGGCATCGGCGGCCTGAAGCAGGCTGTCGAGGGCTGACGTGGTGAGGTGGGGCAGGTCGGCCGGAAGGAAGAGGACGGCAGTTGCGCCTGAGCGAACGGCTCTATTTCGACCGTCCACCAGGGCGGCGTTGAGGCCCGTCCCAGGCTCCGGTGCAGGGACCCCGACGGCGCTTGTGAAAGTGCCTCTGACGATGCGCCGGAGCTCGAGATCGCCGGTCACCAAATGAAAGGCACGGCACGCCGGCCATGCTGCAAGGACGGTCAGCGTGTGGATGAGCATCCCGACTACGAGTGCCATCCGCTCCTCTGCGTCGAGCGCCTCGCCCAGTCGCGACTTGCCGAAGCCCGACCCGCGGGCGGGGATGATGGCGTGGAGGTTGCTCAGGTCAGCTTTGGCCGGGACGGACACGGCCGCATGGTACGCGAGCTCTGTCGTTGGGCCGCCGCCTGCCTAGCCGGCTGCAAATCCGGACATGAGCAGGATTTCGCGCGCGAGCCGGAGCCGCTGCGTTTCATCGGCTATGACGATCGGGGCGGTCACGGCCTGAATCCCGTGCGCGGCCACGGCCTCGGCCTCAGCTGAGTCGCCTTCGTCGATGACCAGCACATCGACAAGGCCTGGATAACGCGTCGCATAGTGCGCGGCTATCCCGGCGCCGCTTGGCGCGGCTCCAAGCGAACGCATGATGTCCGCCGCCGGACCGCGGATCGCGCCACCACCGACTATCGGGCTGATGGCAACGGTTCGGGCCGCGGTTGCCTGCAGAGCGTCCAACAGGCCAGGCAGCGCGAGTATCGGCGCGACGCTCAGGAATGGGTTGGAAGGCGCGATGACGATGAGGTCGGCCAACTCGATCGCTTCGAGCACCTCAGGCGTCGGGTGCGCCGCATCCAAGCCGTCGAATCGGACGTCCTCAACGACGTCGGCGTGCCGGTGTCGGACGAAGTAGTCCTGGAAGTCGAGCCAGCCATCCTTCGTTCGAATCTTGGTGCGAACCGCGTCGTCGCTCATCGGCAGGAGCGTGGCGGTGACGCCGAGCGCGCGGGTCAGATCGCCTATGACCGTCGTCAGTCGGTCGCCCGCGCGCAGCCGCGCGGTTCGGACAATGTGAGTCGCGAGATCTCGGTCGCCCAACCTGAACCACGTCGGCTCGCCGTAGGTTTCGAGGATGCCGGCCGCCGACCAGGTTTCGCCGCGTACCCCCCAACCCGTCTCGTCGTTGGCCAGCCCGGCCAGCGTGTACATGACCGTGTCGAGGTCGGGCGAGATGTGCAGGCCGTGAAGCTCGAGGTCGTCGCCGGTGTTTCCGATGACCGTCAATCTGGCTCGATCGCCAAGGAGTGCGAAGCCATGGGCCATCCGGGCGCCACCGAACCCGCCGGCAAGGAGAGTGACGCGAACAGGTTCTGCCACGGCGCAAGTGTGCCCCGTCTGTGCCAATCACCTCGTCCGCGCCGATCAGAATGAGTCCCGATGCCATCGACGGACCTGGTCACCGGTGCCTTTGGGTTCACCGGCAGTCGCATCGCTGAGCGGCTCCTGGCTCAAGGCCGGCGAGTGGTGACCTTGACCCGGCGTGCACAGGTCGACCATCCGCTGGCCTCGCGCGTCGACCGAGTGCCGTACGACTTCGACGAGGGCGCGCTGAGCACTGCCCTCGCTGGCGTCGAGACGGTCTACGTCACCTACTGGATGCGCTTCCCGCGCGGCGGAACGACGTGGGATCAGCTCGTCGACAACGTCGCGCGGTTGGCTCGCGCATCGGCCGCGGCCGGCGTGCGGCGGCTCGTCTACATCTCGGTGACGAACGCCCGGCACGACTCGTCGACGGCCTATTTCAGGGCGAAGGCCAGGGCTGAGGGCGCAGTCAGGGCGGCGGCTACCGCTGCTACGGCTGCCTCAGGAGCGAGCTCGATGACCTATGCGATCCTGCGGCCGACTCTGCTCTACGGGCCGGCGGACATCCTGATCAACAACATGGCCTGGACGCTGCGCCGCCTGCCGGTTTTCGGGATCCCGGGTGATGGCAACTACCGCGTCCAGCCAGTGCACGTCGACGATGTTGCCGACTTGGCCGTCCGGCTCGGCGCGCTGGACGACCAGGTGGAAATGGACGCAGCCGGGCCGGAGACCCTGACGTTCAACGAGCTTGTGCGAGTCGTGCGCGCCGCCGTGCGCAGCCGCGCCCTGCTTGTCCGCCTGCCGCCGACGCTCGTGCTGGCGGCTACGCGAATAATCGGCCTCGGCGTGCGCGATGTCGTCCTGACACGCGACGAGATCCGCGAGCTGATGCAGAGCCTCTTGGTCTCGAAGGATCCAACTGGCACCTGCCCAACGCGCATCACCGAGTGGCTGGATCGGAACGCCGATGTCGTTGGTCGCCGCTACTCGTCCGAGCTGGGCCGCAACTTCCGGATCGCCCGCCCCACATAGGTTCACTCAAATTACCGCGGCTGATGCCGACCACGTTGGCATATCGGCGGCAATCGAGGCTTAAGCGCGCCGATATTTGCGTGGCCGATATAGCTGGGCTTGGAACCGGTTAAGCGACGGCGGAAAGGGCCCATCGTCGGCACGACGAGCGTGGAACTGATGCCGTGTGCTCGAGATTCGCGCATCCTCGCGTCGTTAACGAGCTCTTGGCGTCCCCATATCAGCCACAGCAATATCCCCGACGGCAAGGCTCCGCCGGAGCTATTGGGCCTTTAGGGAGCCAAGGCTCAGGCCGTGATGGCCGGCAGCACCTCGCGGCCGAAGGCCTCGATCCACTCCTTCTGGTTGCGGCCCACGTTGTGCAGGTAGATCCGGTCGAACCCAAGGTCTGCGAACTTCTGGATCTCGCGCCGGTGCGCCTCGAGGTCGGACGAGATCAGCATC